>NZ_JAAGPE010000006.1:0-84613 GCF_017104605.1 Burkholderia sp. Ac-20384
TGCGGCAGCGCGTGCGCGTCGCCGCCGGCCAGGCCGGGATTAACGGTAGGTGTCGGGATAGTCATGGAACTTGGCGATTTCGACGTCATCGAGGACAGCCAGCGCATCCGGCGAATGGACCGCGAGCGAGCAATACAGCGAGATCAGGTACGACGCGATCGCCTGGTTGTTGATCCCCATGAAGCGCACCGACAGGCCCGGGCCCTGCTCGCCCGCGACGCCCGGCTGATAGAGGCCGACCACGCCCTGGCGCTTGTCGCCGACGCGCAGCAGCAGGATCTTGGTCTTGCCGTCCGCGACCGGCACCTTGTCCGACGGGATCAGCGGGATGCCGCGCCACGTGAGGAACTGCGACCCGAACAGGCTGACCGTCGGCGGCGGCACACCGCGCCGCGTGCATTCGCGGCCGAATGCGGCAATTGCGAGCGGGTGCGTGAGGAAGAATGCGGGCTCCTTCCACACCTTGGTCAGCAGCTCGTCGAGATCGTCCGGCGTCGGCGCACCCGTCAGCGGGAAGATCCGCTGCTCGTCGGTCACGTTGGCGAGCAGCCCGTAGTCGGGGTTGTTGATCAGCTGGCTTTCCTGCAGCTCCTTGATCGTCTCGATCGTCAGGCGCAGCTGTTCCTTGATCTGGTCATGAGGACTGCTGTAAAGATCGGAGATCCGCGTATGCACGTCGAGCACCGTGCTCACCGCGTTCAGGAAATACTCGCGCGGCTGTTCCTCGTACGGCACGAAGGTCTGCGGCAGCACGCTTTCGTCCTCGAGCTGCGTGCACGCGGCGCGCACGGCTTCCGGGTTCTTCACCTGGTTCAGGCGATAGATGCCGGCCTCGACCGGCACCCATTGCAGCAGGTGGGTCAGCCAGCGCGGCGTGATCGTGGAAAGCTGGGGGACGGTCTTGGTAGCGTTCGCTAGTTGGCGGGCGGCGTGATCGCTCAGCGCGGCCGTGCCGCTTGCAACGGTCGACATGTGTGGCTCCGGGTTCTTTAGATGAAAAACGGGATTGCTTATGACGCTCGGTGATTATCGGAAGCACGCACCTGCCGGCTCAACATGCTATAGCCGTCATGTCGCGTGCAACCGAAGGGGAAATGGAACGGGGCAGCCTCAGGTGACGTACGCGCCCGGCAGCAGCGTCGAGATCGACACGTCGAACGCGCGCGCGATCTTGTCGGCGGTGACGATCGATGCGATCGCCTCGCCGCGCTCGATCTCGCCGACATACGAGCGGTTCAACCCCGCATGCTCGGCCAGTTGCTCCTGCGACCACGTGCGCGCTTCGCGCAGCTTGCGCACGTTGGCGCCGAAGTGATGGATGAGGTCGCTCATCGCGCCTCCTAGGCGACACGCGCGGCCGCGCGCGGTGCGGTGTTCGCTTCGCTGCGCAGCACGGCCTGCGTGATGTTCGCGCCGGCCGGCACGTCCTGCGTGAGCCACACGTTGCCGCCGATCACCGCGCCGCGCCCGATCGTCACGCGGCCGAGGATCGTTGCGCCCGCATAGATCACGACGTCGTCCTCGACGATCGGATGGCGTGCCAGCCCCTTCTCCAGGTGGCCTGCCGCATCGCGCGGAAAGCGCTTCGCGCCGAGCGTGACGGCCTGGTACACGCGCACGCGCTCGCCGATGATCGCCGTCTCGCCGATCACGACGCCCGTGCCGTGATCGATGAAGAAACCCGCGCCGATGCGTGCGCCCGGATGAATGTCGATGCCCGTCTCCGCATGCGCCTGCTCGGCGATGATCCGCGCGAGCAGCGGCAAGCCGAGCCCGTACAGCTCGTGCGCGAGCCGGTGGTGGATCATCGCGAGGATGCCCGGGTAGCACAGCAGCACCTCGTCGACACTGCCCGCCGCCGGATCGCCGTGGAAGGCGGCCAGCACGTCGCTGTCGAGCAGCCGGCGAATCTCGGGCAAGCGCGCGGCAAATGCCTGCACGGCCGTCGACGCCACGTCATCGACGCGATCGACCGGCCCGTCGGCATTGCGCTGTCGCGCCGCGTAGCGCAATTCCAGCTTCACCTGCGCGAGCAGCGCATTCAGTGCCGCGTCGAGCGCATGGGCCACGTGAAAATTCTCGCTCTCCTGGCGCAGGTCGGGCGGCCCGAGTCGCATCGGGAACAGCACGCCCTTCAGCGCGCCGATGATCTGCGCGAGCGCCTCGCGCGCCGGCAAGTCGCGCCCGCCCGGTTCGAGGGAGCGCCGCTGCTTCTCGCGCCATGCGCGGCGCACGGTCTGCAGCGATTGAACGATGTCGTCGATGTCGAATGCGGCCATGCTGCTTTCTCCCTGTAACGGCCGTGAATCAGTCCTGTGCCCACGGCAGGCCGCGAAAACGCCAGCCGTTGCTGCCGCCGCGATGCTGCCGCTCGTCGAGGTCGCCCTCGAACCCTTCGAGCACGTTGAATACCTGCGTAAAGCCCCCCTTCGTCGCCGCCTCGGCCGCCTGCGCCGAGCGGTTGCCGCTGCGGCACAACAGCAACACGACGGCCGTCTTGCCCGTCTTCGCTTCCAGTTCGCGCACGAAGCGCGGGTTGCGCGTCAGGCTCGTGCCCGTTGCCCACGGCACGTGCAGCGACTCCGGCACGTGGCCGACGAATTTCCGTTCCTCGGCCGTGCGTACGTCCACCAGCAATGCGTCGCCGGACGAGAACAACGCCCACGCCGCTTCCGGCGCGACGCCGCCCGCATAGGGCGAGCCGGCCGCTGCCGCCGCTGCGCGCGCGTCTTCGAGCGCCTGCTGCGCAGCGGTTCGTTCTTCCAATGCAACCGTCATGACACTTCCTTGTTTTCGTTGATTCGTATGATCAAAAAACACCGGGAAAGCGGCCGATGCAGCTTGCGTGCTGTCTATAGCCGTCAGCGCCACTATGCGAGCGCGGCCGGGCAAGCAGAACCAATAAAAATTCATTTCCTAATCAGCGGCGCGGGGAATGCAATAGCAGACGCGCGCTATCGGGGCGGGTTCGCCGGCGAGCAGGACGGGAAGAATGGTGACCGTTCGATGTCACACATCGAAGGACTTTGAAAGGTATCGAGGGAGACGATCAACGCGCCGTACAGCGCGTTGCAACGGAATCCGAAATGGAATGCATGCACGGGCGCGCATGCAGGGGCGACTGATGAAATCCGGCGGGCTCGTGGAATGCATCGGCACGATGCCCGACGGGCATTGCCGATGCATTCGCCTGTCCGTCAACCGGTTACTGCACCGGGTCGACCGGCGCGACCGGCACGCCGCGCGCTTCGATATCGCGCCCCGCCAGCAGGCACAGATCCTCGCGGTGATGCGCGGCCACCACCTGCACGCCGACCGGTACGCCGTGCACGAGTGAAGTCGTGACAGCCAACCCCGGCAGCCCCATCGCTGGCAGCGCGCGCAACGTGAGCTGCGCTTCCCACACGCGATCGAACCCGCCCTGCCCTTGCCGGTCGAGATCATCCGGAAACGGCAGCTCCGACGACACCGGCAGCAGCACGACCGCATAGTCGTCAAGGAACAGCCGCCACTGCCGCGTCAGCGTCGTGCGCCGGACGAGCGCGCGGCTGATCACGTCGGCCGGCAAATCGCGCACCTTGCCGCGCACCGCTTCGACCACGGCGGCCGCACCCGGATCGCCGTCTTTCAAGACCGCGTTCGTCAATGCGTCGAATCCATCGCCGAGCCAGAGTTGCTCCTGCAACAGTGCCGCTTCGCGCATCGGCGGCGTGTCGTCGATCTCGTCGACGGTCCAGCCGGCATCGATCAACCGCCGTGCGGCATCGCGCAACGCGGCCTCGACTTCGGGCACGACCTGCAAGCCACCCGGCCGCACGCACAGCGCCGCGCGCTTCGGCACCTCGCGCCCGTCGAACGGCACCGCCACGTGCCACGGATCGCGCGGGTCCGGCGCGGCGAACGCGCGCAGCGCGAGCGAGAGATCGTCGATCGTGCGAGCAATCGGCCCCGCCGTCGACATCAGCTGCGCGCCGATCGCCCGCTCGGGTGATGACGCATTGAACGCCGGCACACGTCCGAGCGACGGCCGGATCCCGTGCACGCCGCACGCGTAGGCCGGATACCGCACCGAGCCGCCGATGTCGGTGCCGATGGCAAGCGGGCCGATCCCGGCGGCCACGGCTGCCGCCGCGCCGCCGCTCGATCCGCCCGGCGTCAGCGATGGATTGCGCGGATTACGCGTGTGGCCATGCACGAGATTCGACGTGAACCAGCGCAACGCGAACGTCGGCGAGTTGGTGCGGCCGAGCAGGACTCCGCCGGCCTTTCTGATATTGCCGACCACCGGGCTGTCGGCGTGCGCGATCAGCTGCTCCTGCAGGCGCGTGCCGTTGGTCGTCGCGAAACCCGCCTGGTCGACATTGATCTTCACGGTAACGGGCACGCCCGCGAGCGGCCCCGGATCGTCGCCGCGCGCGATCGCGCGATCGACTTCGTCGGCCTGCCGCCGTACCTCGTCGGGCCGGTGTTCGATCACCGCATTGATCGCCGGATTCACCGCATCGAGACGATCGAGCACCGCGTCGGCCACTTCGCGCGCGGATACCTCACGATGCCGCACGCGTTTCGCGAGTTCGGTTGCCGGCAGTTGCCAGAGTTGCGTCATGACTTCTCCTTTTGGAAGGACATCACAATCACTCGTGGCGCCGCGCTGCCCCACGAACGCGCGGCGCCATGTTCACTCACTGCGTATCCTGCTTCGCGCGTTCGGCGGCTGCGATGATCGCGTCGGCCACGGCCTTCGGCTGGCTCAGCATCGACACATGGCTGCCGTTCACGCGCGTGACCGTCGCGCCGATCCGCTTCGCCATCGCTTCCTGCAGCGTCGGGTCGATCATCTTGTCCTGCGTCGCGACGACGAACGTCGACGGCTTCGCGTGCCACGCGGCCTGCGTGACCTTCTCCGAGATGCAACCGCTATACCATGGCCCCTGGGTCGCCGCAACGATGCGCTGCTGCACAGGCGGCAGATCCGGTGCGAAATCCTGCGCGATCGCCTTGTCCGACAGCGTCGCGAAGCCGCCCGCATCCTTGCGCAGCTCGCCGGCCCACGCGGGCGCCGGCAGCCCCTGTGTGACGTCGGCGATCGACTGACCGTTGTCGGGTGCAAACGCGGCGACGTACACGAGCGACTTCACCTTGTCGTCGTTGCCCGCCTCGCTGATCACGACGCCAGCCCACGAATGGCCGACCAGCACGACCGGCCCCTTCTGTGCGTCGACCGTGCGCTTCGTTGCGGCCGCATCGTCGGCGAGCGAACTCAGCGGATTCTGCACCGACACCACGTGCAGCCCGCGCGCCTCGAGCAGCGGAATCACGCGATTCCAGCTCGACCCGTCGGCGAACGCACCGTGCACGAGCACGACGTTCGTGCCCTTCAGATCTTCTTTCGGCGCGGCCTGTGCCGCCACCGCACCGAACAGTCCGCCGATCACCGCGGCGGATACCAGAACGCGTTTCATCGAACCTACCATCGTCATGCTCCTGTCTGTGTCGTGTTATTCAAATGAGGTGCTGCGTGGGCGACCGCGCCTCGATACCGCAGGCGCGGCACCGGATCACGAATGCGCGTACAGGTCGTCGGCGGCATTCCGTGCGGAACGCGACTGGGCCGCATCGCGATGGCTGGCAGGCGTCGACGCATCGGCCACGTTGTCGTCTTGCGACTTCGACGGGCCGTTCTGATCGGAACGCGCGACCTGCTGCGCGGCGACGGCGTTCTCTGCGGCCGCGATATCGCTCGGGTAGTTCGCTTCGCTGGTGGCCGGGCTGTAGCCGGCCTTCTCCAGGCGGACGAGTTCGGCGCGCACGTCGGCACGCGTGAGGCCGTGGACGGTATCGGCGAACGACAAGGCGGGGATGGCGGCGAGGACGGCAACGGCGAGGATTCGAGCGGCTTTCATGAGGGTTCTCCTTGAGAGAGGTAGGTCAGTCGATCATTCGGCATCCGATCCAGATCGTCTGGCATCGAACGTTTCCTGCATGTCGACAGTAGAACCCGCGCACGTATCTGCCATGTTTCCGAAACCGGGGCTTTCTGCATGCCAGTTTTTCAGGAGCGGCCGCAGATACAGTGCGATACAAACCCGCCTACCGCGTCGGCGCACTGGCGCGCTCTGCCGAGGGGCTCCCCAAAAGCGCACCCACCATGAAAAAAGGCGTGCCACGCATGGCACGCCTTTCCGTCGAACCCGTCACACCACGCACGTCACGGCGCAAGCCGCGTGAACACGTAGTCGTGGTTCTTCACACGCGCCTGGTGGCACGCAAAGCACGTCTGATGCTGGCCGATATCGGCCGGCACGCCGTTGATGAAGCGCCCGAAGCCCCAGCCGCCCGTCGATGCATAGCGGCGCGAGTCCTTCACCATCACCTGCACGGTCGTCGCCTGGCCCGGCACCGTCGCCGGCGCGAACTCGTCGGACTGCTTGCGCTTGTAAGCGAGCTTCACGAGGATCGTGCCGTCCGGGAATGGCAGCGTCGCCTGTTCGAGCGCACGGATCGCGACGGGGTTGCCGAGCACCACGCGCAGTTCATCGAGCGGCGCAGCCTCCTCGGCCGGCGCGACCATTTCCCACTTCCGGTAGCCGGGCGGAATCGTCACGCCGTAGATCGGCGAAGTGGCGGCGCCGGCCGGTTTCGGCTGCTCCGCGAACGCGGCCGGACCGCTGGCCACCCATGCACCGGCCAGCAGCACGCCGGCGACGAACGCCCGGCGCGCGCCGCGCCGCACCACGCCCACACTCACGCGTGCCCGCATCACAGATGCTCCACTTGCAGGATCGCATCCGCGAACGCCTGCGGCGCTTCCTGCGGCAGGTTGTGGCCGATGCCGCCGGTGATCGTCCGGTGCTGGTACTTGCCCGTGAACTTCTTCGCGTACGCGGCCGGTTCCGGATGCGGCGCACCGTTCGCGTCGCCTTCCATCGTGATCGTCGGCACGGTGATCGCGGGCCCGGCGGCAAGGCGCCGCTCGATGTCGTCGTATTGCGCCTCGCCCTTCGCGAGCCCGAGACGCCAGCGATAGTTGTGGATCACGACGGCCACGTGATCGGGGTTCTGGAACGACGCGGCCGAGCGGGCATAGGTTTCGTCGGAGAACTGCCACTTCGGCGACGCGAGTTGCCAGATCAGCTTGTTGAACGCATCGCGGTTCGCCGCGTAGCCCAGCGCGCCGCGCTCGGTCGTGAAGTAGAACTGATACCACCACTGGAACTCGGCCTGCGGCGGCAGCGGTTTGCGGTTCGCCTCCTGGCTGCCGATCAGGTAGCCGCTCACCGATACCAGCGCCTTCACGCGCTGCGGCCACAGCGCCGCGATGATGTCGGCCGTGCGCGCGCCCCAGTCGTAGCCGCCGAACACCGCGCGGTCGATCTTCAGCGCGTCCATCAGCGCGATGATGTCGACGGCCGTCACGGCCTGCTGGCCGTTGCGCACCGTGTCGGCCGAGCGGAACGTCGTCGACCCGTAGCCGCGCAGGTACGGCACGATCACGCGATAGCCGGCCGCGACGAGCAGCGGCGCGACTTCCGCATAGCTGTAGATGTCGTACGGCCAGCCGTGCAGCAGGAACACGACGGGGCCGTTCTTCGGCCCGAGGTCCGCATACCCGACGTTGAGCACGCCCGCGTCGATCTGGTGAATCGTGCCCAGCGACGCGACGCCGGCCGAACGCTTCGCAGGCGAGGCATCGGGCGCCGACTGCGCATGCGCGAGGGCGCTGAAGCCGAGGTCGGCGAGGCTCAGGCTGGCCAGCGTCGTACCGAGGATCAGGCGGCGGCGGGTGTTCACGGTTTCAGGCATGACTCGTTCTCCATTGTCGATCGCTACGAAAGGGGCCCGCGGCACAGGCGGGCGCTCGGGAATCGGCGTTCTCGGCGGCGGCGATGGCACCGCGCCGCCGTGTGAATCGCTTCACCGGATTTATACCCGAGCCCTCGGGAGGCTTTGTATCCCAACGTATCTGTGCGTGTACATGACACACGGCGATTCAAAAATCGTGCTGGAGACGCGTATTGGCGGTGGGCCGCATGCCCCGTGCCGACGTGCCTCATCGACGACGTGGGCACGTGCTGCCTCTCGCTTCGGCACCGGAACGCGGCGATACTACGTCGCTTGTGCTGACAATCCGCTCGATTTCAGGTGATCGATTTGACCGACACAGACGAACAGAACGCTCCCGTACGACAGGCCGGCGCGAACAGGCCGCCGCTCTGGCTCGCGACCATCCTGACCGTGTCCGGACTTGCGGCACTTTTGCTCGCGTGGTTCTCCGGATACTCAACCGCGTACTGCGACACGCTTGGCGACGCCCTGGTCTGGGTCGTGTTTTTCACGGCGGCTGTCGTTTTTGCCGCCTTCAGGGACTACTGGCATGTCTTTCCGGTCGGACTGATTGCCTGCATCGCACTCGCCGCGGTCGTCCGGCGATTCCAGCCCGTCAAGGTAACGTGGCTTCGATTCTTGATCGCGCTGCTTTGCGTCTATGGCGCCATGGCACTTTTCACGTGGCTGAGAGACGTGCACGGCGCATGCCGGATTATCTGACGCCGACGCGAGAAGCCGCTCACACCTTCCGATCCGGCAGGATATGCGCACGGATCGACCGCCCCCGCCACGACAGGTGATCGATCCGCGCGCGCAGCGTGTAGAGCGCCACCGACGACAGCGTACTGAACCTGAGCAGCGCGATCGGGTCGCCGATCCCCGCCGGCACGCGCTCGATCGAATCGAACAGTGGAAATCCATACCGTGTCAGGAACGCGCCGACCTCGTCGTCGCGTGCGTGTTCTTCGACATTGATCAGCAACAGTTCGGCCATCGCGGCTCCTTTCTTGATTCGACCGCCGTCACCGGATCAGCCGGCGCGTATGGTGCGCGATCATCAGTTCTTCGTTGGTCGGGATCACCCACACCGGTACGCGACTCGACGACGTCGTGACCAGCGGCCCGCCCATGTTGTTCGCTTCGACATCGATCTCGACGCCGAGCCACGCCGCACGGCGCATCACCCCTTCGCGAATCGGCGCCGCGTGCTCGCCGATCCCCGCCGTGAAGACAATGGCGTCGATGCCCTCCATCGCGGCGGCCAGCGACCCGAGTTCGCGCGCAATCCGGTAGATGTACAGCTCGATCGCAAAGCGCGCGTGCGGATCGTCGCTCGCGAGCAGGGTGCGCATGTCGCTCGATATGCCGGACACCCCGAGCAGCCCGGAACGCCGATAGATCAGATCCTCGACGGCGCGCACGTCCATCCCGAGTTCTTCCATCAGGAACAGCACGACGCCCGGGTCCAGGTTGCCGCAACGCGTGCCCATCGGCAGCCCGTCGACGGCGGTGAACCCCATCGTGCTCGCGACGCTCTTGCCCGCGACGAGCGCACACATGCTCGCGCCGTTGCCGAGGTGAGCGACGACCGTGCGCCCGCGCGCCGCCGGTGGCGCGACGTCGGGCAGCACGCTCGCGATGTACTCGTACGAGAGCCCGTGGAAGCCGTAGCGGCGCACGCCCTGGCTGGTGATCGATTCGGGCAGCGCGAACGCCTGGGTCACCGCAGGCTGCGTGCGGTGGAACGCCGTGTCGAAGCAGGCCACCTGCTCGATACCGGGCTGCACCGTTTCGAGGATGCGAATCGGCGTCAGGTTGTGCGGTTGATGCAGCGGCGCGAGCGGCGTGAGCTTGTCCAGCTCGGCCACGATCTCGGGCGTGACGCGCACCGGGCCGCTGAAACGCTGCCCGCCGTGCACGACGCGATGGCCCACCGCCGCGAGACGGTGCCCTTCCTGATGAGCTTCCAGGAACGCGGCAATCTGCTCGAGCCCTTCGTGATGGCCGAACGACTCGCCGCCAGCCCATTGCTGCTCGTGACGTTCCGCGTGACGGTCGACGGCGCTGAAGTGCGCGGTGGCCGTGTACAACCCGTCGACCTGGCCATGCACGATCAGCCCGAGCGTGTCGCCCTGCACGTCGAATGCGGAAAACTTGATGCTCGACGAGCCGGCGTTCAACACCAGAATCACGTCTGCCATGGTGTCACCCCGCGTGCGTGGCCGCTTCACGCTGCACGTTCGCGACGAGCATCGCGACCGCGCATGAAGCGAGCCGGGTGATCAACGAATCGGCGCGACTCGTCAGGATGATCGGCACGCGCGCGCCGAGCACGATCCCCGCCGCGTCCGCGCCGGCCAGGAACGACAGGCTCTTCGCGAGCATGTTGCCCGCTTCGAGGTCCGGCACCATCAGCACGTTCGCATGCCCGGCCACCGGCGAATCGATCTGCTTGATGCGCGCGGCCTCGGGATCGATCGCGTTGTCGAGCGCGAGCGGGCCGTCGACGAGCGCGCCGGTAATCTGCCGCCGATCCACCATCTTGCACAGCGCGGCGGCTTCGAGCGTCGACGGCACTTTCGGGTTGACCGTCTCCATCGCCGACAGGATCGCCACATAAACCTGCGGAAACGCCAGCGCATGCGCAAGATCGATCGCGTTCTGCAGGATGTCGACCTTTTCCGCGAGCGTCGGCGCGATATTGATCGCCGCGTCGGTCACGATCAGCGGATCGGCATGCGCGGGCACGTCCATGACGAAGCAATGGCTGATGCGCCGGCCGGTGCGCAACCCGGCATCGTGACGCACGACTTCAGCCATGAGCTCGTCGGTGTGCAGGCTGCCCTTCATCAGCGCGGACGCCCGCCCGTCGCGCACGAGCCGCACCGCCGCCGCGGCCGATGCCTCGCTGTACGGCGCATCGACGATCTCGTAATCGCCGATCGACAGCCCGCACGCCGTGGCGGTCGCTTCGATCCGTGCACGCGGGCCGACCAGGATCGGTTCGATCAGCCGCTTGCGCGCCGCCTCCAGCGCCCCCTCGAGCGAGCTTCGGTCGCACGGATGCACGACGGCCGTCGGCATCGGCGCCAGGGTCTGACAGTGTTCGATGAGGCGGTGATATTTCTCGTGTCTGGTTTCCATCACATTCCTTGCTGTCCGTCACTGCACACGATCGAGGGCCGCCACCGGCCCCTTGGCCGGCCGCTTCGCGGGCGGTGCGCCCAGCACCGCGCGGATGCGTTGCAAGGCCGCCCACTGTTGCTCGCTCACCGACGCGCCTTGCACGCGCGGATCGCCCAGCAGCTTGTCCAGCAACGTCAGCAGCCGCTGGCGATCCTCCGGCCGGGCAAGCAAGGCCGGCAGCGTGGCGACAGCCTGTTGCGGCGCGTACGTCGCGATGATTTCCTGCTCGCCATAGATGCGCCGCCACTGGTCGGGCGGCAGGTCCGGCAGATACTCGGCGTAGGTTTCGGCGAGTTCACGCTCGGTCGCCAGCTGCGCCAGCGGAAACGGCTCGCCGCTGCGCTCGAGCATGAACGCCGCGCGCGCCACCGCTTCGGTGTAGCCGCCGCGATCGATCGATGCGAGCGCATCCTTCACGAACGGCAGGTCGCGTGGGTCCGTCACCGCCGGCGAAGCGGCATGATGGTCGCGATACTGCTCCGCGAAATGCAGCATGAACGGCTGCGTGTACAGCGTGAAGAACAGCGACTCGGTGCTCGCATCGCGCATCGCGCGGAAAAAATCGAGCGACGCGCTGACGACGTCCGAGCCACGGCGTTCGAGCTTGCGCCACGGCTCGATATCGTCGGCCGGCGGGCGGTTCGCCTTGACCGTGTCGGCGGCCGGCTTCAGCCAGCCAAGCCACGGGTTCAGGTCGGAAAATGCCCAGCGCTGAAAACGCAGCGGATGAAAATCGCGCAACAGGCGGGCCGTGGTTTCGTTCGAGGCCTGCTGCACGAACGGCTGCATGAACAGTTCATACGCGCGCTGCGTGAATTCGGACAGCTCGGCGACGGCCTCGAACGCATGTTCGTCCTTGCGCCCGAAACGGTTGAAGTGTTGCGCGATCTCTTCGAGACGGTGCTCGGCGAAGGTGACCTCGTAGGCGACCTTACCGTCGGCGCCTTTCACCTCCTCGATCGACATCGCATAGAGGCCCGGCGGCAGCGTTTCGACGGCATCCAGCACGCTGACGATCTGCGCATGCTCCTTCTTCGCGACCTTGCCCGACACGAAGATTCCGAGATGCCCCACATCCTCTTCCACCAACCCGATGATCACCTGCCCGCGCGACTTGATCTCCTCCGTGCTGCCGTAGATGTCCGCGACCCAGTTGAACGCCTGCTGCGGCGGCGTGATGTTGTCGCCCATCGACGCGAACAGGATGATCGGCGAGCGGATCTCGCGCAGGTCGAACGCCTTGCCCGCCCCGTCCCGCACCTCGCCGGACCAGAGCTTGTTGCCGATGAACAGGTTGCGCGTGATCCACTCGATCTCTTCGCGGTTCATCAGGTAGTAGCCGCCCCACCAGCGTTCGAACTCGAGGAAGCGCGGCGGCTCGGTGTCGATGTTGTCGTACACGTGGTAATACTTGTCCCACAACGTGTTCGCCGGGTTCAGGTTCTCGAAGTTCTGCACGAGATACGCGCCGTCGAACTTGCCGTTGCCGAGATCCGACGAGAACGACGCGAGCCAGGTGCCGCCGAGCAGGCCGCCGGCATAGCGCATCGGATTGTCGCCGGGCCCCTCGCTCCACGCGCCGCTCCAGTACGACATCGGCGCACCGTTGATGACGATCGGGCCCGTGTCGTCCGCCGACGAGCTCGCGAGCATCATCGCGGCCCAGCCGCCCTGGCAGTTTCCGACGATGGCCGGCTTGAGGCTGTCCGGATGCAGCGCCCGCACCTTCCGGACGAACGCCTGTTCCGCCGCACACACGTCGAGAAGCGTCTGGCCGGGCTCGGGCTCCTGGAAGAACACGACGAAGTACACCGGATGCCCCGCGCGCAACGCCACGCCGACCTGCGAATCGTCCTTGAAGCCGCCGATCCCGGGGCCGTGCCCCGCGCGCGGATCGATGATCAGGTAAGGCCGCTTCGCGGCGTCGACGATCACGCCGTCCGGCGGCTGGATGTGAACGAGCGCGTAGTTGACGGGCCGCTCGAACTGCCGGCCGTCGAGCACGACGTCGTAGTCGAAATGCAGCACCGGCTTGAGGCCCTGCGCCGTGCGCTCGACGTATTGCGTGCCGCGCTCGCGCAGCGTGTCCCAGAACAGCACCGAGCGCTGGACGGCGTCGACCGCGTAATGCCATGCGCTCAGCGGCGAAAGAGGTGTGGCGAAGGCGGCCGCACCCGGGTCGTGGCCAGGGCTGTCGCTGCCGTCGAATGCTTCGCTCAACCGTTTCCCGTACTGTTCGAGCGCGTGCTGCGTGCGCTTTTGCAGGACGTGGACGATCTCCGCGGCGATCTCATGACTGCGCGCCAGTTGCGTGGCAGCATCCATAACACTGTTCTCCAGAGGGGCAAGGTGAATCTCGACACATTCGGGAGCGGCCGTCTCGCGTCAGCCGAGCACGTGCATCCCGGCGTCGATGTAGTGAACGCCGCCGGTCATCGCGCGTGCGGCATCGCTGGCGAGAAAGGTGCACAGCGCGCCGACGTCGTCGATGTCGAGCGGCCGGCGCAATGGCGCGCGCCGCGCGGTGTCGTCGAGCAGGTGATCGAAGTTCGGCAGCCCGGAGGCCGCCCGCGTGGCCAATGCACCGGGCGAAACCGCATGCACGCGAATGCCAGCCGGGCCCAGTTCGACGGCCAGGTAGCGAACGGTGGCCTCCAGCGCCGCCTTGACCGGCCCCATCACGCCGTACTCGGCGATGACCTGGTCGGCGCCGATATAGGTCATCGCCATCAGGCTGCCGCCGGAAGTCATCAACGGCTCGGCAAGCTTCGCCATCCTGATGAACGAGTGGCAGGAGGTGTCCATCGCGAGCGCGAACCCTTCCGGCGAACTGTCGACGACCCGCCCGTGCAGGTCGGCCCGCGGGGCGAAGGCCACGGCATGCAGCAGAAAATCGAGGCCGCCCCACTGCTCGCCGATCGTGTCGAACACCGCGCGCATCTGGTCGATCCGGCTGACATCGACGGGCATCGCAATCGCCGGCTTCAACTGCTCCAGCAGCGGCTCGACGTACGGCAACGCGCGGTCGGATTGCCAGGTCACGGCCAGCTCGGCACCCGCTGCGTGAAAGGCGCGCGCACATCCCCAGGCGATGCTCTGCTCGTTCGCCAATCCGACGACGATGCCTCGTTTGCCTTCAAGCGGCCGCATGCCATTGCCGGACACGCGCGACGCGCGCACGTCGTTGTTCGTCATCGCGAAACCTCGGGTCGTATTTTTTCGCCGGGCGAAACGGTGAAAGGGCCGATTGGCCTTTCTGTCGCGAATCATTGTATTGAGGGTTTCAAATCCTCAGATCATTCGTGCGATATATTTTTGATTTTTATCAAAATCGCTTTGAAATCAAATGATTACGATGGAATGTTCCGCCCCGGAAGGACGGATTTCATCGACCTGTCATTCAATCGTGCGCGGAAGTGGCGTCCCGCTTCCGCAGCGCCCAATAAAGCCGCTGCCGTGTCCGCTATCAAGCGATCACTTTGATGGGCGACACCCGCAACAGACAACGCAGCCGCGGTGAATTCACGCGGCTGAGCGAGGGGAATTGAAGTGATCAGCGGCTGCGGCCGCGCGCGCCGCACCACACACCGCACCGACACAAACGATCGCCGCGGCTCAATCGCCCTGCTTCAGGACCACGTCGGTAACGGGTTCGAAGTAGCAGGCATAGCGCACGTCGGCCAACGTATCGCTGATCGGCATCTCGTGCGTGTTGTACCGCGCCTGGATACCGTCCGTGACGACTTGCGGTTCGGCGGCCTCGCACTGATAGAGCGCCATGTATTGCCACGGTTGCGCACCCGATCCCCGCTGTTGTTCCGTGCGCCTGAAGCGTTGAGCGCTCACCACCCCCGGGACACGCAAGACGTCAGGCACATGCTGCTCCGTGTACCAGCGATTGAATGCCGCGTCGCTCCCGGGCGTCGGGTTGGTCAGGACGAGATACGTGAATTTCATGCCGAGTCTCCTTGTCGATGTGTTGTCCGTGCACGGACGGCTTACGCAGCGGCTGGCGCGACCAACGCCATCAACCCGGGCACGTTGCAGTCGCGATCCAGCGCCATCACCGCGTCGACGACGGCATCGGCCCGGTCGCGCGGCATCGCGCCGTCGGCGTTCCGATGAAACTTCGCGACCAGCTCGTCGGTGGAAAGCAGATTCGACGGATCGGGTGACGGGCTTCCCTTCGGATAGAGACGCTCGGCCACGAACGTCTGGCCGCGCGCCGTCACCTCGACCCGTGACGGACGCGCCGACGCATGCGACGACAATTCCTTGAGGTAATCCGGATGCACCCGGTGCCGGACCTTCTTCATCAGGTTCAGCACGGACGGACTGAACACATGTTCGGGATCCTGCCAGTCCCGTCCCGGCGCCAGGCGATGTGCGCCGATGGCCATGCCGTGCGCAATGCTGAACTGGCCGTCATGAACATGCCGGATATCCTGCGTCAGCCACGTCGGCTTCTCGACGAACCCCTCCACGAGCAGGTCGATATGTTCGATTTCGTCAGGCTGGATATCGTTGCGCTCGACGATATCGATCAGGCAGTCGAGCGGCCCGTGCAGGATGCGGCAATGCGGATAGAGCTTGTAGAGTTGCTCGGACACGAAGCCCCATGTCTCGCCCAGGCCCGACGTGATCCGCTCCGGCGCCCAGCGCCGGGTGCCGATGAACCGGGCATAGCCATGCTCCGCGTCGTCCAGCAGCTGGAAGTCGCCCCGGTGGCCCAGCAACCCCATGTTCGCCGCCAGCAGCGCCGACTGCACCAGTGCGGCAGCCATCGTGTACTTGATCGTCGTGCTCGGTGCGTGGTGAAAGAAGGCCATCATCGACTGCACCGGCGAGACGTAACCGGCAATGCTCAACGAATGCGCCAGCAGGTCGGCTGACTGCCGCTGCAACATGCCGATGGCCGCCGTGGCCCCAAAGATCGTACTCGCGAAGCCGAACACTTTCGGGGTGTCGAGCCGGCCGTCTTTCACGTCGCGCAGATAGTCCATGGCCTTGCCGATGCGCCAGGACATTTCATGCGACACCGCGATTGCCCGGATCAGGTCGCGCCCGGAGGCCCCGGTCGTTTCGCCGATGGCCAGCGCACCGGGCAACACATACGGCGTCACGTGACCGGGCGGCACGACGGCATCCATGTCGAGTGCGTTGATCAGTTCTCCGTTGGCGACAGCGGCACCCAGTGCCGCGGCCCGATGCGGCGTGCCGATGATCGTGGCGTGCCCGTGGCCCGCCATCGATCTGCCGTATTCGATGCCGATGTGCCCCTTGGGATGGCTGGCGGCGGCAAGGGCGCATCCGATGGAGTCGAGCACCAGTCGCTTGGCTTCGTCCACGACAGGGGCGGGAATGTCGTCAAATAGCGTGTTGGTGCTAAAGTTCGCCAATTGCTCGACGATCGTAGTCATGGCTGTCTCCGTGATGGATGGCTACTGCCGCGCGCATCCATCGTCTTGGTCATTGGCTGCTATTACATGCGCAAGCTCGCTGACAAGAAAGGCACCCATGCTTATGAAATACATAATCGGCACTTATGTCTTTGTATAGGTCGAGGCAATCCGGGCGTTCGGGCCGCATCGACCTGAACCTCGTGGCGACGCTGCAGGCGATCCTGGATACCGGCAATGCCTCCAAGGCCGCGATCGCGCTCGGCGTGACGCAACCCGCCATCAGCCAGAATCTCCGCCGGCTGCGCGAGCACTTCGGCGACGAGTTGTTCGTGCGGAGCGGCAACATGCTGAAGCCGACGCCACGCATGCTCGCCCTGCAGCCCGTCATTGCGCGCCTGCTTCGCGACCTGGACATGCTCTCGCGCCCGCCGGACGGCTTCGATCCCGCGACGGCCGAACAGGAATTCATCGTCAGCCTGTCCGAGGTGGCAGAGTTTGCCGTGCTGCCGAGCGTCGCGGCCGAGTTTGCGCTGCATGCGCCGCGATGCCGTATCCGCGGGATCCGGGTGCACCACTCCCAGTTGCTGTCGATGCTCGAGCAAGGCGAAGTCGACCTCGCGGCCGGCAGCCTCGCAGGCGCCGCGCCGTCGCTGCGTCAGCAACGGCTCGCCGAACACCGGATGGTGTGCATGGTGTCGGCGCAGGGAAAATGGGCCTCGGCACCGCTCACCCTTCAGGACTATATCGACGGGCGGCATGTCAGCGTACGCCGGATTGCCGACACCACCGACCCGATCTCGGAGCGTCTGCAGGCCACCGGCATTCACCGGAACGCGGTGGCCAGCGTGTCCAGCGATTTCGTCGCGGCCCAGACCGTGGTGAAAACGGATGCGATCTGCACCGTCGGAGAACCGGCCGGCCGGCAGTTGACGGCCCTGTTTCCAGTCCGGTTGCATCCCGTGCCGTTCGAGGTCGGAACCCTCACGTCGCGGATGATCTGGCACGAGCGATTTCAACGCGACGCCAGTCACATCTGGCTGCGCAAGCTGGTCGAGACCGCTTATCGCAATTGGGTGTCGGCGCTGGTCTGACGCACCGAAATCATGTGAAGAAAATTCGGACTACCCCGCTTTAGTCCGGTTGCGCGCACGAAGACCGCATCCATGCGGCTCAACGCGCCCTAAGGCGCTCATGGTGTCGTAGCCGCAACGGCATGCCACCGCGCCGCCTGCGGTGAACGCGCATGCGTGCATCCACGGGTTCTCGCGCCCTGTGCCGAGGGCCGACGGAACATCGGACGCACGACCCCAGGCGCCGTCATCGAAATTCCCCCGAATTCCCTCCGGAAACAGCAAGCGGGACGGCCTGATATCCCGAGCCACCCACCCGTTTGCGCCCCCCTCGTTGTCTCCCCTCATCTCCCGTGCACGCGCCGCGCCATAACTGATGCTTATTTTTTTCATAAGCCTCGATGCCTTTCTTGCTGCCTGACTTGCGAATGTAATAGTCGCAACGACCGATGCGATGGCTGCGGACAAGGCCACCCACCCAGGAGACAGCCCATGCACGTTGCCATCTGCCGACCCGTTCCGACCTTTGAACAGACGTAATAGTCAGGCCCTCGCCTGATGAACGACGATCAATTGGGCATACGCAACCATGTTGACGCAAACGAAACGCATCCGTTCCTTCCTCTTCGTTCCCGGTAACAAGCCGACCTGGATCGAGAAGTCCATCGAATCGAAGGCCGATGCGCTGATCCTCGATCTCGAGGACAGCGTGCCGCCCGCACAGAAAGTCGACGCGCGCGAGATCGTCCGGTCGAAGCTCGCGTGGCTGGCCGAGCAGAAGCAGCGTGTGTGGGTACGCATCAACCGCAGCGCACACCTGTACGACTTCGACGACATCCTCGCGATCGTGAACCCGGCGCTCGAAGGCGTCGTCATTTCGAAGCCCTGCGGCCCGGAGGACATTCACACCGTGTCGTCGATGCTGGCCGAAGCCGAGTACCGCGCGGGCGTCCCGGTCGGCCATACGAAGGTGATCCCGCTGCTGGAAACCGCGCGCGCGTTGCAACTGGCGTACGAGATCGCGCAGCACGAGCGCGTGCCGGCCATCGTCGGTGCCACCGCGAAAAACGCCGACGTGGCACGCGCGCTGAATACCGTGTGGTCGCTCGAAGGCCGCGAAACCCACTACCTGAAATCGCGCGTCGTGATGGCCGCGCGCGCCGCCGGCAAGCTGCCGATCGGCGGCGTGTGGCAGCAGGTGCGCGACCTCGACGGGCTCAGGGTGTCGTCCGCGAACGACCGCCAGCTCGGCATGAGCGGCGAGCTGGTGCTGCATCCGTCGAACGTCGAGATCGTCAACCGCACCTACAGCCCGACCGAAGAGGACGTGGCGTTCTACCAAGGCATGATCGACGCGCTGGACCAGGCCCAGGCCGAAGGGCGCGCATCGTGCATCTACGACGGCGAACACATCGACATCGCCCACGCGAAGACGGCACGCGAAATCATCGCGCTCGCCGAGTCGTTCAATCGCTGATCGCTTCCCGGACACCCAAGGAGACAGAAAAAATGGCAGGCCTTTACTTCGAAGAATTCAAGCCCGGCATGGTGATCGAGCATGCGATCCGCCGCACCGTGACCGAAACGGACAACGTGCTGTTCTCGGCGATGACCTACAACTGCGCGCCGCTGCACATCGATGCCGAATACAGCAAGGACTCGCTCTACGGCCAGCGCCTCGTGAACAGCATGTTCCTGCTCGCGCTGGTGGCCGGCATCACCGTGTACGAAACCACGCTCGGCACGACGCTCGGCAATCTCGGCTTCGGCGAAATCGCGTTTCCGAAGCCGACGTTCCATGGCGACACGATTCGCGTCGAGACCGAGATCCTCGAAACGCGGCTGTCGAAGAGCCGCAACGACTCCGGCATCGTCAAGTTCAAGCACGTGGCGAAGAACCAGCGCGACGAGATCGTGTGCACCGCATTGCGCACCGGCCTGATGCTGCTGCGCCCCGCCAACCACGCCTGAATTCGCCCTACCGGAGAAGACCATGAACTATCAACTCAGCGACGACCAACAGGCGATCGTCGACGCCGCGCAAAAAATCTGCGCGAAGTTTCCGCTCGAATACTGGCGCAACAAGGACAAGCACCACGAATTTCCGCACGAGTTCTTCGACGCGGTCGCGAGCGGCGGCTGGCTCGGCATCTGCATGCCGGAAGAGTTTGGCGGCGCCAACCTGGGCGTGACCGAAGCCGCCCTCTTTCTGCGCGCCGCAGCCGAATGCGGCGGCCAGGCCGCGGCGTCCACCATCCACATGAACATCTTCGGCCTGCAGCCGGTCGTGCATTTCGGCTCGGACGCGCAGAAGAAGGCGTGGCTGCCGCCGTTCACGCGCGGCGAGCACAAGGCTTGCTTCGCGGTGACCGAGCCGGATACCGGCCTCGACACCACGAAGCTGAAGGTCGTCGCAAAGAAGCAGCCCGACGGCAACTACCTGATCTCGGGCAAGAAGGTCTTCATCTCGACCGCGCAAGTGGCCGACCACATGCTGATCCTCGCGCGCACCACGCCGATCGAGCAGGTCAAGAAACACAGCGAAGGGTTGAGCCTGTTCTACACGAAGCTCGACCGCAAATATGTCGACATCCGCGAGATCGACAAGCTCGGCCGCGCGGCGGTCGATACGAACGAACTCTTCATCGACGACCTGCCGGTGTCGAAGGACGAGCTGATCGGCGAGGAAGGCAAGGGCCTGAGCTACATCTTCCACGGGATGAATGCCGAGCGCGTCTTCGTTGCCGCCGAGCAGGTCGGCATGGGCCGCGCCGTACTCAAGATCGCGACGCAATACGCGAAGGATCGCGTCGTGTTCGGTCGCCCGATCGGTCAGAACCAGGGCGTCCAGCATCCGCTGGCCCGCAACTGGGCCGAGCTGGAGGCAGCCAATCACATGATGCTGGCCGCCGCCGAACTCTACGACAAGGGGCTGTCCTGCGGCTCGGAGGCGAACGCCGCGAAGCTGCTGGCGTCCGAGGCCTGCATGCAGGCATGCCAGACCGCGATCCTCACGCACGGCGGCTTCGGCTACGCGAAGGAGTATCACGTCGAGCGGTTCATGCGGGAGGCGTGGATCGGCTACATTGCCCCTGTCACCCCGCAACTCATTCTGTCGAACATCGCCGAGCGCAAGCTCGGATTGCCCAAATCGTACTGACGAGCCGTGAGCCCCCGTCGGTCCGACGATCGACGGGGGCTCACGTTCCAATAGAAAAACCGGTCGAGGACGCGAGCTCGTCGAAGCAGGGACGGGCCTCGGTCGCACACAGGTTTTCCGGAGACAACGTATGTCAGTTACCAAACCATTGGAAGGCATCCGCGTACTCGACCTGACCGTCGCGCTCGCGGGCCCCTATGGCTCCCTGCTGCTCGGCGGCCTGGGCGCCGAGGTCATTCGTGTCGAGTCCCCCGGCGGCGGCGACATCGCGCGCAACAATCCCCCGTACGTCGGCAACGACGGCATCCACTTCGGCGTGAAGAGCGACGACGAAGTGTCGTTGACCACCCTCAACCGCGCACGAAACAAGAAGAGCATCACGCTCGACCTGAAATCCGAACAGGGCCGCGCGCTGTTCATGGAGCTGGTCAAGGAATCGGACGTCGTCATCGAGAACGCCAGCGAAGGCGTCACGGCGCGCCTGGGCGTGGACTACGAGCGCGTTCGACAGGTCAACCCGAAGATCGTCTATGCATCCGTCAAGGCGTTTGGCGAGCCAAGCCCCTACCCGAAGCTCAAGGGCATGGACATCATCGTCCAGGCACTGTCGGGGATCATGGACGTGACTGGGTTCGCCGACGGCCCGCCCACACGCATCGGGATTCCGATGGCCGACATGATCGCGCCGTTGTTCGCGGTGAACGGTATCCTCGCCGCACTGATTCATCGGGGCAGGACGGGCGAAGGGCAGCAGGTGCAGGTATCGATGCTCGATTGCCTCGCATCGCTCGTGGCCGAGGAGCATTTCGACATCTTCCACGCACACGGCTACCCCAAGCGCTCGGGCAATTTCCAGGACCGCCTGGTGCCTTTCGGCGTCTACCGCACGAAAGACGGTCACGTCGCACTCGTCGCGTTCCAGCCCGACTGGTTCCAGAGCCTGACGGAAGCCATGGGACAACCCGAGCTGCTGACCGACCCGCGCTATGCCACGCGCGGCCCGCGCATGACGCACGCAGCAGGGCTGAACACGCTCATCGAAGCATGGACGCAGCAGCACACGAGCGAGGAAGTCATTCGCGAACTGCAGGAAAAGCGCGGCGTTCCCGCCGCGAAAGTGCGCTCGCCCCAGGAGGTGCTGCATGACCCGGCGCTGCGGGAGCGCGGCGCTGTCGTCAAGCTGGAGCACCCTGGCCTCGCCGACGTCGACGCGATGGGCATGGGCCTGCCGATCAAGCTGTCGGGAACGCCCGTACAGTTCGACCAGCCCGCGCAGGCACTCGGCGCCGCCAACGACGAGATCTACCGCGGTCTGCTGAAACGCTCCGAAGCCGAGCTGTCGCAGTTGCGCAATGACGGAGTGATCTGAGATGACCGACACGCGAACCCGCTCCGGTCCGCTCGCGGGCATCAAGGTCGTGGAAATCGCCGGCATCGGCCCCGGGCCGCTGGCCGCGATGTTCCTCGCCGACCTGGGTGCCACCGTGATCCGCGTCGATCGCAAGGAGCCGTCCGGCCTCGGCGCACCGCGCCCGGTGCAATTCGATCTCGGGCTGCGCAACCGCAAGTCGATTCGCGTCGACCTGAAGGATCCGCCCGCCGTCGACATGGTGCTCGACCTGATCACCAACGCCGACGCGCTGATCGAAGGGTTTCGCCCCGGCGTGATGGAACGCCTCGGCCTCGGTCCCGAACCCTGCCTCGCGCGCAACCCGCGCCTCGTCTACGGCCGCGTGACCGGCTGGGGGCAGGATGGCCCGCTGTCGCAGGTGGCCGGACACGACCTGAACTACATCTCGATCACCGGCGCACTGCACGCGATGGGCCGCGCCGGGCAGGCGCCGACGCCGCCGCTCAACGTGCTCGGCGACTATGCGGGCGGCTCACTGTATCTCGCGTTCGGGTTGCTCGCGGGCATTCTCGAAGCGCGTGGCTCCGGCCAGGGCCAGGTGGTAGACGCCGCGATGGTGGACGGTGTCGCGTCGATCATGACGGTGATGATGGGCCTGCATGCGGCCGGCATGCTCGACAAAGCGCGCGGCACCAACCTGGTCGACACCGGTGCGCACTGCTACGAGGTCTACGCCTGCGCGGACGGCAAGTACGTGAGCGTCGGCCCCATCGAAAGCAAGTTCTATCGGCTGCTGCTCGAACAACTCGACCTGCAGGACCACCCGCTGCTGCAGGCGCAGATGGATCGCGCGCAGTGGCCGCAAGCCAAGCAGGTGCTGGCCGAGAAATTCAGGGAACGCACGCGCGACGAATGGGCGCAACGGCTCGGCCACCTCGACGTGTGCGTCGCACCGGTACTCGACTTCGACGAAGCACCGAGCCACCCGCACGCTCAGGCACGCGGCATGTTCGTCGACCTGGACGGCGTGACGCACCCGGCGCCCGGCCCGCGTTTTTCGCGCACGCCGGCCGCGCGCCCCGAGGCGCCTGCGGCGTTGAGTACCGAAAACGCAGTCGTCGCGCTGCGGGACTGGCTGCCGGAAGCACGCATCGACGCGTATCGCGCGCAGGCGGTGTTCATCTGACGACGACGCGTGCGTGACGACCCGGACCGTCGCGCCCGCGCTGGGCCGCGACACCGGCGATCACACATCGCGCGTGTCCGCCGGCGATGCAGGCCATCCGCATGACGGCGGTGCGCGGTGCATCGTCCGGCAACGCGAGCGCATGACCACCGGCTCGAAGAAGCCGCGCTTTACCGGTTTGACGCTGCGTCGAATGACGGCATGAACCCACCGTCTCCCGTGCCGCGTCTCCCGGGTTCGCCAAACAATAGTTAAAACAACTGAATGATGACAACGGAGGAGATATGAAGCATGTCGTGAATGAAGTCCCGCCTGCCGGCGGCCCGAGCGACTCGCCAGCGGTCCGAACCGCGGTTCAAACCGGGCATGACAGCCTGCGCTCGTGGTACATCCTGATCGTTCTGATGCTCGCGTATTCGCTGGCGTACATCGATCGCCAGCTCCTCAACCTGCTCGTCGACCCGATCCGCCATTCGCTGGCGATCTCCGACACCCAGCTCAGTCTCGTTCAGGGCATTGCGTTCATTTCCGCGTACTTGATCGCGTCGCCGCTGTTCGGCCGTCTCGTCGACATCACCAACCGTCGCAACATCCTGCTGATCGGCATCTGTCTGTGGTGCATGTTCACGGCCTTGTGCGGCAAGGCCACGACATTCGAGGGCTTGTTCCTCGCGCGTTTCGGCGTCGGCGCCAGCGAAGCCTGCGTGTTCCCGGTTGCATTGTCGATGATCGCCGACTGCTTTTCGGCCAAGCAGATGCCACGCGCGATGAGTGTCTTCGTCCTCGGCCCGTTGCTCGGCGGGGGGCTCTCGCTCGTCGCCGGCGGCCTCGTCATCTCGTTCGCGCGCGACGTCCACCAGCATATCCCGATGCTCGCCGGATTCGAGACCTGGCAGCTTGCGTTCGTGCTGATCGGGTTGCCGGGCATCCTGTTCGCGTTGCTGGTGTGGCTGACGGTGCGGGAGCCGGTGCGCGGCAAGGTCGCCGGCGGCAGCACGGACGAGCGTCAGTACTCGACCCGCGAATCGTTCGCGTTTCTTTGGGAGCGACGCAGGTTCTACGCGCGCATCCTGCTGGGCGTCGGCATGCTGGCGATCGTCGTGCTCGGCATGCCGGCGTGGATGCCCGCTTACCTGATTCGCGCGCACGGGATGCCCGCGGCACAGGTCGGATTCCGCTTCGGCTTGCTGGTCGTCGGCTTCGGCATCGCGGGCGTGCTGACCGGGCCATGGATTTCCCGCCGGCTCGAAAATCGGGGCTACGAGGATGCGCCGCTGCGTACCGCCGCGATCTCGATGATTCCCATGATGATCTGCTGCGCCAGTATTCCGTTCGCCCCCGGCACGCAGGGCGCGCTGGCGGCAGCGGCCGGCACCGTGTTCTTCTTCAGCCTGCCGACCGGCTGCATGGCCGCGACACTGCAGAACGTCGCACCCAGCCGGATGCGCGGCATCGTCGGGGCGCTCTACTCGTTCTTTGCGCAGTTGATCGGCTTCGGACTCGGACCGACGCTGATTGCGCTCGTCACGGACCGCGTATTCGGCAACCCGAAGATGACCGGCCATTCGATCGGCATCGTCTGCACGATTGCGGCAGCATTGGCCGCGTGGTTGCTGTTCGCGGCGCTGCGGCCCTACCGGCGATTGCTGGCGGAAGGGCGTGGGCACGCAGTGGATTGATGCCATGTGAGCGGCTTCGCGATCTCGTCGAAGCGGCTGGCAGGATTGCGCTCCGCGGTCTCCGGCGTTTCCTGCCAGCGACCAACGAAGCACGGCAGCTCCACGCAAGGACACGCCCACGCGCTCGACACCACGCGCAACACCGACAGCAACGAACGCAGGCCGCACGCCCCCGGCCCGCGTTCGCCACACCCTCGCTTACACGCGCCGCAACGGCCGGAACCCGGCACGCACTTCACGAGCGAACAGTTCCGGCTCCTCCCATGCCGCGAAATGCCCGCCCTTGTCGACTTCGTTGAAGTAGATCAGGTTGTGATAACTGCGCTCGGCCCAGCTGCGCGGCGCCTGGTAGATCTCGCCCGGAAACACCGTGATCGCGGCCGGCAGCGAGATATCCACTGCGTTGAAGTTGTTCGAGTGATCCTCCCAGTAGATCTGCGCGGCGGACGTCGCGGTGTTCGTCAGCCAGTACAGCGAAATGTCGTCGAGAATCTCGTCGCGCGGAATCGAGCGTTCGGGCACACCGCCGCTATACGTCCACTGCGAGATCTTGTCGTACATCCACGCAGCCTGACCCGAAGGCGAATCGGCCAACGCATAACCGACCGTCTGCGGACGCGTGACCATCATCGCCGAGTAGCCGCAGTTGTCGCGATAGAACGTCGCGAGCTTCTCGTACGCGGCCTTCTCCTTCGGCGACAGCGAAGCCGGCGCGGGCGCATCGGTCGCGAGCAGCGTCGCGATATCCGGCGGCACCGTCGCCGGCATGTTCACGTGAATCCCGGCCAGGCCCTGCACGCGCTGCATCGCCATCCGGTGCGAAATCACCGAGCCGCAGTCGCCGCCCTGCGACACGAAGCGCGTATAGCCGAGCCGTGCCATCAGCTCGCCCCACGCACGCGCGATGTGGTCGGAACCCCAGCCGGTCTGCGTCGGCCGGCCCGAGAAGCCGAAGCCCGGCAACGACGGCACGACGACGTGGAACGCATCGTCCGCGCTCGCGCCATGCGCGGTCGGATCGGTCAGCGGACCGATCGCCTTCAGCAACTCGAAGATCGAGCCCGGCCAGCCGTGCGTCATGATCATCGGCATCGCGTTCTCGTGGCGCGATCGAACGTGAATGAAATGAATGTCGAGCCCGTCGATTTCCGTGATGAACATCGGGAAACCGTTCAGGCGCGCCTCGCCCTTGCGCCAGTCGTAATCGCTGCCCCAGTAGCGCAGCAGCGCCTGCATGCGCGCAAGCCGCACGCCTTGCGATTCGTCGGCGACGGTCTCGCGGCCCGGCCAGCGCGTCGCGGCAATGCGGCGGCGCAGGTCGGCCACGGCTTCATCGGGAATGTGCGCGGTGAACGGGCGTATGCCGCTGGCGCCGGTCGCCGCATGCAGCGCGGTGGGCAGCATCGCCGAGACCCCGGCGGCCACGGAGGTGGCCAGCAGGTGGCGACGCATCGGGGAAAACGGTGTGGAAGACATCGTTCGGCATCTCCTTTCGTGAAGTGGAAAGTGAACATGCCGCGCGCGGGAAACGCGCCCAGGCTTTCAATCCGGCGCGCCCTCGTCACGCGGCGTCGCCCATTTGAAAGGTCTGATGTATCCCGGATTTGTCTGATTTGTACGCGTTTGTAGCAGCTGCGAGGCGAGCGGCCGGGCTTCTACGGCCGCTCGCCGGTGCAACGCTCAGAGCGCCTTGACGATCGCGCCGTCGACGCGAATGTTCTGCCCGGTGATGTAGCCCGCGCCGTCCGACAGCAGGAATGCGACCGTCTTCGCGATCTCGCCGGTCTTGCCGAAGCGGCCCGCCGGAATGCGGGCGACGATCTCCGGCGTTTCCGGCCAGCTGTCGATGAAGCCCGGCAGCACCGCGTTCATCCGGATGTTCTCGGCCGCGTAGCGTTCCGCGTAAAGGCGCGTCCACGCGCTCAGCGCCGCGCGCAATGCCGACGAAACGGGCATCGGCTGCTCGGGCGCGTCCGCCGCGAAGCTCGAGATGTTGACCACCGCGCCGCCGCCCTGCTTCTGGAAGATCGGCGTCACGCGGCGCATCACGCGCACCACGTTCAGCAGGATCAGGTCGAGCCCCGCGTGCCAGTTGTCGTCGGTGATCGCCAGCAGTTCGCCCTTCGGCGGATGCCCGGTGTTGTTCACGACCGCATCGATGCGGCCGTAGCGCGCGACCGTTTCCTGCACGAGCCGGTCGATGTCGGCTTCTTCCGTCACCGAGCCCTGGATGCCGAACCCGCCCAGCTCCTCGCCGAGCGCCACCGCGCTGCCCGACGGCGACATCAGCGCGACGCGATAACCCGTCGCCGCCAGTTCGCGCGCGATCGCCGCGCCCATGCCCTTGCCTGCTGCCGTGATCAACGCTACTTTTTCTACAGTCACGATATGCTCCTCGTTCGAATCCTGCCGCCGCGCAGCCGCCGTTCGGCGCGCCATGGTGGTAATGTAGGCGCATCAATCACGACTGTCGAACCAGTATTTCTGCCTCCAGCCGATAGTTTTTCTACAGCCTGACGATGCCGCCTCGCCCCTCCCGCCTGCCGCCGCTGAATGCGCTTCGCGCGTTCGAAGTGTCTGCACGGCACCTCAATTTCCGCGCCGCCGCCGACGAGATCGGCGTCACGCAGGGCGCCGTCGCGCAGCAGGTGCGCCATCTCGAGGACGTGCTCGGCCTGAAACTGTTCGAACGCCTGCCGCGCGGCCTCGCGTTGACGCACGACGGCGCCGCCTACTTCTCCGACGTGCAGCGCGCGCTGCACGCGATCGCCGACGCGACCGACAAGCTCGTGAAGCGGCGCGCCGCGCTGACCATCAGCACGACACCGTCGTTCGCGTCGAAATGGCTGATCCCGCGGCTCGCGCAGTTCACCGATGCGCATCCCGACTACGACGTGCGCGTGATCGCCGATTCGCAAATGGCGACGTTCCGCCACGACGGCGTCGATCTCGCGATCCGCTACGGCAAGCCGCCGTTCGGCAAGCATCTCGCCACGCACGCGCTGTTCCCGCTCGACGTGTGTGCGGTGTGCAGTCCGGCGCTACTGGCCGCGCCCGCATCGCCGCGCGCACTCGCGGGCCATGTGCTGCTGCACGACGCGCACGACCTGTGGCCCGAATTCCTCGCCGCGCTGCCCGAGCCCGTCGACCTCGATCCGCACAAGGGGCTGCGCTTCAACCAGACGTCGCTCGCGATCGATGCGGCCGTCGCCGGTCAGGGCATCGCGCTTGCGACCGATCCGCTCGTCGAGCGCGACATCGCCGCGGGCAGGCTGTGCAAGCCGTTCGATTTCGCGTTTCCGCTGTCGGTGGGGTTCTATCTCGTGTATCCGGCCGAGCGGCGCGACGACGATGCAATCGTCGTGATGCGCGAGTGGATGGCCGCGCAGGTGGTGTCGGACGGGCGGAGACCCGATTCAGCCAGCAGTCGCGGCGCGGAAAGCAACGCCTAGGCGCCGGGCGTCATGGCGTGAGGAGGTGGTCCGATGGGATGGGAAGAAAAGTACGGTGGCATCTGGACGGGCGTGCTGATGCCCGGCGAGATGTCCGTTGCCGAAACGCATCTCGCCGATCGCCATCTGGTCACGCTGATTGCCCGACGGCCGGATGGTCTTTATCGGGCCGTCGTCCTGGGGCATCGCCCCGATCCTCAGTGGCGCGTGCCGTTCTGGGGAGAAGTCACGGCGCCCGCGATGGTCCCGTCGATCGATGACGCCGAGCAGTACCTCGCCGCGGCGTTGGCCAATCTCGTCGAACGCGGCTCGTGAAAGATGACGTCCTGACGGACGGCCCCTGAGCGCACTCAGGGCGCGATCCAGCGGCCCTCGTAGCCGCCTTCATGCAAGTCGAATGCCGCGCGGCGATGGCCGGCGCGCGCGAGTTCTAGCCAGTCGATGCGCGTCACGCTCACGTGAAGCAGGCAGAAGTTGCCGTAGCCGTCATCGGTTGATGCGACGCTGTCGACATGCGCGGCTTCCGGCGACTCGACCGGCGTGCCCGGCGGCAACGGTGCGCGATACAGCAGCAGCGTATGCGGACGGCTCGATTGCCAGATCGCGCGGCGTTGCGCTTCGTCATCGCAGATCGATGCCACACCTTCCACACGAATCTGCACGAGCGCATCGAGATCGTTGGCGACGAGCGCGATGCGCGGATCGCGGCGCAGCTCGGCGACCTTCTCCGAACGCGCATCGGTATGAAACGACAGCACGCGATCGACGCGGCTCACCTGACGCAACACGATCGTGCGCACCTTCGGCGCGCCGTCGATGCCGAGCGTCGCGGCCTGCAGCATCGTGAACGGCGAGCGCTGCGCGCTCACGCCGGATTCGAGGCAGGACCACAGGCGCTCGTACGTTTGCGCGAGCGATTCGGAAGTGGAGTCGGACATGTCGAAGCAGCGATCGTGCAGGTTGCGATCGCGCCAGCTTAACCGTTTGCAGCGGCGACGGCACGCGTGCACCGCGCACCGGCCGTCACCGTACGACTCAGTTGTAGCCGAGCACGACCGATGCGGCTTCGCCGAGGTCGGCTGCCGGCTCCGTGCCGAAGCGGCCGAGCACGTCGGCCACGTACTGCGGCCCCGCGCTGATCTGCGACGACCGATGCGCAACCGGCCGGTTATCGCCCGCGCCCGGCGCGACGCGCATCGATGCGGCTTCGTTGACGGTGATATTCACGTTGTAGTCTCCTCACGCGGCCAGCGCCGCACCATACGCGCGCACGAGGCGCGCCACGCCTTCCCGGATCGCGTCGACGTCCGGCGCGGCAAACGACAGGCGCAGCGAGGCCGCGTCGACGTTGTCCGCGAAGAATGCCTTGCCCGGCACGAACACGATCTTGTTCGCGATCGCCTGTTGCAGCAGCACGTCCGACGACACCGCGCCGATCCGCGCCCACACGAACATCCCGCCTTCCGGACGATGGAATTCGATCGCATCGCCCAGGCCGTCGCGCAACGCGTCGCACATCGCCTCGCATTTGCGCTGGTAAGCGGCCGTGATGCGCGGCAGATGGCGTTCGAGCGCACCGTCGGCCAGATACTCGGCGGCCACCGCCTGGGTCCACGGCGTGCTGCACAGATCGACCGTCTGCTTCGCGATCACGCAGCGCCGCGCGATCTCGGCCGGCGCGATCGTCCAGCCCACGCGCAGCCCAGGCGCGACGATCTTCGACAGGCTTGCGAAATGCACGATCCAGTCGCGCGCACCGTCCACTTCATCGGCGAGTGCGAGCATCGACGGCACGGCTTCGCCCGCGAAACGCAGGTCGCCGTACGGATCGTCCTCGATGATCAGGAAACGGTATTGCACCGCGAGACGCAGCAGCTTCAGCCGGCGCTCGCGCGTGAGTGTCGCGCCCGTCGGGTTCGCGAAGGTCGGCACCGTGTAGAGCAGTTTCGGCTGCGCAATCGCGCCGGACGCGAGCTGTTCGCCGAGACGATCGACGTCGAGGCCCGCGCCGTCGACCGGAATCGTCACGATGCGCGCCTGTTGCAGACGCATTGCCTGCAGCGTCGCCGGGTAAGCCGGTTGCTCGGTCAGCACGACGTCGCCGGGCGACACCATCACGCGCAGCAGCAGGTCGAGGCCCTGCTGCGAACCGGTCGTGACGAGCAGTTCGGCCGGCGTGCACGCCACGCCGCGGCGCCCCATCAGCGCGATCAGTTGCTGCTTCAGTTCGGCCAGGCCGTCGGTCGGGCCGTATTGCAGGCAGCGCACGGGCTGCGCGTACGCACGCTCGGCGGCTGCGTTCAGGCCGTCGACGTCGAACAGGTCGCTGGCCGGATAGCCGCCGGCGAAGGAAATCATGCCCGGTTCGGACAGGTACTTGAACAGTTCGCGGATCGGCGAGCCGGCGGGATTCTGGAATGAGGGAGTGAACGCGTACATGTCGTCGTGAGCTGGATGGCGCGGACGGCCGGGATAGCCGCCAGATACCGGCCACCGCGGCGCTTCTGGCGCCACGGCGGTGAAATCGAGCCACGATTGTCGATAGTCATTAAGGCCGCGGCAAACGATATCTATGCACTAGGTCTTGCGGTTTGGTCATCACATGGGGCTCAGGCAGGAGCAGCGAAACGCCCCGTCCGGCGGCGCGACGACATCGGGTTCCGTACGGGTGTTGCTGGCGGAAAGCCAATCCCGACGATTGTTTCGCCATGCGCTTGTGCGCTCACCTTGCCCCGCTTGCCGGGATCGAACCGAATCAGTGCGGTGTCCCGGAAGGCGTGGCCGGCGGCGGCTTGGGCTTCCACGTCGAAAGCGCGTGCGTGAGGTCGTCCGACACATAGTGCGGACCGTCGAACAGATAGACGGGATAGCCGCGATACGCCACCAGCTGCTTGCTCAACTCGTCGGCGCTGGCTGAACGGAACCCGCCCCGCTCGGCGGGCCGGAACGCCTCGGCGATGACCCGCACGCGTTGCTTGCCCAACCGTGCAACCAATTCGTCGAGGTAGCTGCGCGCGACATACGGCTCGCGGGCATAGACGCCGCAGCCATCCTGAAAGAACACGCCGACGTCCGCGGGCAGCCACGCGGCGAGCCACTCCGCGAGCGCCTTCCCGCCGATATTGGTCTGGTCGTACACGCTCACCCAGAGCGGACGTGGCAGCCGTTGCAGGATCGCGGCGAGCTTGGGCGCGTCCTGCCAGGTCGGATCGATCTCGACCGGGAAGTAGTAGCCGGTGACATGCAGCGGGACCGTTGCGTGCGCCACTTCCAGCGACTGGTCGGCGAGCGTCGACAGATGGGTGCGCGCCCGCTTCTCGTCCTGGTAGCCGGCCAGGCCCAGGATCACGTTGCGGGCCCATGGCTCACGGCCGATACGTTCCCAGTCGGGAAGGTGCGCGGCAGGCTGGATGCGGGTGTTGGCGATGAACGCGGTATCGTCGACGACGGTCCACTGAATCAGCAGATCGTGTATGCCGAGTATCTGCCAGCTGCCGACCGGATTGGTCGTCGCGTTGTCCAGCTGCCAGACGATGCCGTCCGCGTGCACGTCGTGCGCGGTCCAGCTGCAGGCGGCGACGACGAGCGACGCACCGATCGCCGCGAGCGTCGCCGCGCGAGGCGAACGCGGCGCGACGGCGGGCGAGCCCGGTCGCACTGCAAGCCGGAACCGGCCCATACGCTGTCGAATCCTGCGCCAGGCCGGGATCGCATACGTGGTCATCGCTGGTTCCCCGGAAGCATGCCTGCGCGTCATCGTAGCCGATCAAACGCAAACGTGCGACCCGCGTTGCCAATGCGGGTCGCACGAGGTTGTCGCTACGTCGGCGTCACTTGGCCGTCGTGCCGTCCACCCACGTGTAGCCGAGATTCGTAATGCCGGTAATCATGCTCTGGAAGTCCTGGTACGCCGGCAATCCGAGATCCGGTTCAAGCCAGTACGGGTGGAAGAAGAAGGACGCGAAACCGTCCCGCACCGCCAGGCCATACTGCGCATTGGTCACGATTTGCTGCCACGTGTACGTGATGCACGAGAACGGGTCGATATTGCAGATGTTGTACTGCACGCTGCCCAGGTTCTCCGGAACGATCCGCTGCCCGTAGTAATCGGAATTGATGATGTACGGGAAAAACTGCCCGGCGGAGAAGTCCTGGTTGGCCGCCCCTGTTCCGATTTGCGGATTGGTCGCGGTGTAGTACACGGCCCGCTGGAACGTGGTCGGGAACGTGAGGGCCGTGGCCGTCGATGCGGCCGGGGACATCTGGTACTGCGGCGCGGCAAAGCCGACGATCTTGTAGCCGTTGGTCGTGAACTCGAGCAGGCCATCGGCCATTCTGCCTTCCGCCCATGGGACGGAGTCCTCATCGACCGGCCGGTTCTGCACCGCGTACCAGAACTCGTAGTCGTTGCCGCTGACTGCATTCAACAGGTTCGGCGTCGAATCGTACTGGTGCGTGTAGCCATGCATCACGATCGAGCCGCCGTGCAAGAGCGCGTAATTCAGCGCTTTCTTGAGGCCCGTTGCCTGCGCCAGGTGGATCGTCTCCGGCACGCCGCCGTTGTAATAGCCGTTCGGGTCCGTATACAACGGGATGGTGGCCATCGTGAACGGGATCTTCTTCGAGTACATGTAGTTCGTCAGCAGTTGCATCGAACTCGTGGTCGTGTACGCGTCGAGGTCCTCCAGGCGAACGAGCGCACGATGATTCACCGGTGCATTGGTCTGCAGGATGTCGTGCAGGATGTCGCAAATCACCAGGTAGCGATCCGTCGGTCCGATGTAGGAAAACGGCATGTCCGCGAAGTACCAGAAGTTGCCCGAGCGCACGATGTAGGGTGCGGTTGCCCCGCTCTGGCTGTTCTTGATGGTGACGAGGGCTTGCGCCTTGGTGGTATTGATCTGGGTCAGGCCGACATCCGGATCCGCGCTGATGACGCCGGTCGACGCGTTATACGAGTAATACTTGACCATCGACAGGTTCTTGTACGTGACGGTGTCGTAGAAGCCCGGGTTCGGATTGCTCGAGGAAGGCGTCGCATTCATCCCGGCGAGGCCCAGGAAGCTGAACCCGAAGGTCTGGTTGAACGTGTAGGCCGTGTTCCATGCCAGTTGCCACAGGTTGTACTTGAACCAGACCACCGTCTTCGTGGTGGTCATCACGTCGCTCATGAACGCCGTCGGAATCGGGTTGTTGTAGTAGTCGCCGATATAGAACGTCGCGTCGTGGCTCCCGACCATGCCGGCCGTGTAGTTCTGGATCGGAACCATATCGACCGTCGTGTTGAAGTGGCCCAGCAGGTTCCTCAGCATGATGCTGTACATCAGTCCCAGCTTCGAATACGGGTCGTTCGCCGGATTGTCGTACAGGATGAGCGTATGGGCGGTGGTGGCCTGCGCGTGCGCGGTGCCCGGCAATGTCATTTGCGCGAGTCCCGCAAGCAGGGCGATGACGATCAAGATCTTTTTCATGGCCGTTTCTCCCTAGTCACGTTCCACGTTGCCGTTGGATTTATTGACAGACTTCTTGCTGAACTTCGGGCGGCCCGTTTCCTTGTACGCCAATTCCCAATCCTCGTCTGACATGCCGGCTTTCACGTTGACGTGCGCCGATCCGTTCGGCAGTGGCGGCGGCTTGATCTTCGAGGCAGAAGAATTACTCGTCTGCTGCGCACCCACATCCTGAACGCCGACGGCGAAGACGAGCGTCGTGATCAATGCGGCGATTGACCCGGCGGCGCTCAACCCGTTTCGAAAAGATTGATTGCGATGCGAAGGCATGATTTTCATCCTTTGATATGCAAAATAAGTTCATCTCGTTAGCGAAACGAGCACGTCGAATCACCATCCGGAATCGGGGCGCCATGTCGTTAAATTCTGCTGCGCAATTGAAACCAGACAAATAAATCCGGGAGGAGATGGTTTGACTTTCAAGCTAGAACCGTACCATCCGTCGCAAATGGGCATAGCGCCAAGGGGACAAAATTGACGCATCGACACAGCTCAAAAATGTGTCGATAAAACGTTTCAGGCATGCAACGCGGCGGTGTCACGAATTAAATCGGACAAACGCGAAAATCATGTTCGTACGATTCAGGGAAAACCAGTTAATCGCCGCGCGTCGCAACGATGCAACGCTGCAATCGTCGTGAGTGGCATGCATGCGCAATGACGACCGCGGTGCCGTGTTTCCGGTTCAACGCCCATCCGTTCCGCCGGCCACCGCTCGAATCGCGCGACGATTTCACGAGAGCCGTCGCCGCGGCCCGCCAAAGGGTCCGAAAACGATGTGTCATCCGATCGATCGAGTGCGTGTTTCAGCACTGAAACATTTGGCGCGGATTCGGCGGGCCGATCCCGTACCCCGCCGTTCGACGCCCGCAAGCTCAAGGGTCGCGCAGCGATGGCGCACGACTTGCTAGATGAGTTGTGTGCTGCGGAGTCGGTGCGCGGGGGCACTGCGCGTGCGTCGGGTGGAGAGCGGTTGCAAGCGTTGAAGCATGCAGGGACGGAGGCAGGCAAGCAGGACATGGGCGGTCAAAAAGTCATCCACTGAACACGTTGCATCGCGCGCGATGCAACGTGGCCACATCGAGGAAGTTCGCGCCCTGCGCAGCGCTTTTTCGAGCGGCGGGCATTCGCGCGGCGCAAGCCGCGGAGTGGACGTGACGGGGGCGACGAGGACGGGAAGGTTTCGTCTTGCGTCGATACGAGGGGGAATAACCAGATAAAAGATAAAACGCGGAAAGAATGATGGATAACATGATTTGGAGTACGTATTTATACGCACTCAACCTTGTCGCCATTGTGACCGCAATCGTCATCCTGGTAAGCACCCTGGATGACCTCACGCTGGATGCCTGCTACTGGTCCTTTGAAATCCGTCGCATCCTGCGCCGAGAAAAATCGCAAACGGTCGATATCGGCATGCTGCGCGCGCTCGAAGAGCGGCATCTGGCGCTGATGGTGCCGGCGTGGAAAGAATACGACGTGATCGCCAAGATGATCGAGAACACGTTGGCGACGCTCGAGTACGAGCGATACGTGATCTTCGTCGGCACCTATCACAACGATGCCGAAACCACGGCCGAGGTCGAACGGATGGTCCGCCGGTATCCGGGCAGGGTCACGCGCGCGACCGTGATGAACGACGGGCCGACCTGCAAGGCCGACTGCCTGAACTGGATCATCGAAGCCATCCTGCGTTACGAATCGGTCCATCACATTCAGTTCGCGGGCGTCGTCATGCACGACTGCGAGGACGTCATTCATCCGGTCGAACTCAAGTACCTCAACCACGCGGTGGCGGATAGCGACCTGGTCCAGCTTCCCGTGCTGTCGTTGCCGCGGAAATGGAACGAGTTCGTCGCCGGCTGCTACCTGGACGACTTCAGCGAGACGCACCAGAAGGATGTGCCGGTGCGCGCGCGGCTGACCGGCGTCGTCCCGGGCGCGGGCGTGGCGTCGTGCTACAGCAGGCGCTCGATCGAAGCCGCGATGAAGGAACGCAACGGCTCTCCGTTCAACACCAGTTCGCTGACCGAGGATTACGACTTCAGCTTCCGGTTGAGAGACCTGGGGATGAAGGAAACCTTCGCGTGCATTCCACTGACGGGGATCGCGCGCGATGACACCGACGAGCGCGCACGGGGTGGTATCGTCAGCCGAAACCTGCTGGCCACGCGCGAGTACTTTCCGAAAACATTTCGTACCGCGTACCGTCAGCGCACGCGCTGGATCCTCGGCATTGCCTTCCAGGGTTGGGAGCAGCTCGGCTGGAAAGGCAACCTGCTCACCCGATACATGTTCTTCCACGATCGCAAGGGCATCGTGACCTCGCTGTTTTCGGTCATTGCCTATGGCGTGCTGCTCAACTTCCTGCTGCTCGGCGCGCTCCAGAGAGCCGGCCATGTCATCCCGAACGGCGCCTCGCTCGTCATGGCGACCGACTGGGTCGCACCGCTGCTGTGGATCAACACCGCGATGCTGTTCGCGCGCGCCGGGCAGCGCTTCCATTTCGTCAGCAAGCTGAACGGCCCGACCCAGGGGCTGCTCTCGATTCCGCGGATGTTCGTCAACAACCTGATCAACTTCTACGCGGTGTGCCGCGCGTGGCGCATCTATATCCGCCACCTGGTGACCGGCAAGCCCATCGCATGGGACAAGACCAGTCATACCTACCTGTCGAACGAAGCGCTCGGGAAAGTGCGCCTGAAAGTCGGCGAGATCCTGGTCGGCTGGGGCGTCGTGACACTGGAGCAATTGCAGGCGAGCCTGGAGAAGCAGCTGACCTGCGGCAGGCGGCTCGGGGAACTGCTGGTCGAAGGCTGCGCGATATCCGCCGAATCGCTGGCGGATGCGATCGCCGAGCAGGCCGAGCTGCCCCGCGTGAGCCTCGGCAACGTCGCGGTGGGCCACTTCGCGGATTCGCTGGCATTCGAGCTGCAGTACGCGTATCGCGCCGTCCCCTTCTCGACCGCGGACGACGGCACGTTGAACATCGCGGTCGGGCGGCCGCTCTCGCAGGACGAGCAGGATGTCGTGCGGCGCGGCGCCCGATCGAACGTGGCCTACTTCATCGCGTGCGATGCGGAGATTGCCGCCGAACTCTCCCGGCACTCGCGCTTCGTCGAACTCGCTCGCCTACGCGACGGCGACCCGGCAGCGCAGCAGGGCGCTCCCGTGCAAAAACCCTCGGGAGAACAGGCATGAAGCATTCAACACTCCCGATCGCGGCCAGCCTCACGCGCTGCGCGCGATTGAGCGCACTGGCGATCGCCGTATCGCTCGCCTGGCAGGCGCCGGCTTTCGCCGCCCAGCAACTGACACCCAAGGCCTACAAGCTGGCCGACAGCGCGTACAAGGCGATCAACGCCGGCGACCTGCCCCTCGCGGAAGTGTATGCGTCGCGCGCCATCAAGCTTCAGCCCGGAAGCGAGCAGCTCGGGCTGCTGCTCGTCGACGTATACAGACGGGAAGGAAAAGTCGACGAAGCGGACGACATGGTCGAATCGCTGATCGTTCGTTTTCCGAAGAGTGCGGCGGTACGCGCGCAGCATGGCTACCTGGCGCAGCGTCAGATGCGCTACGACGTGGCCTGCAGCGATTTCGCGACCGCCGTCGCGACCGGGAAATGGAGCAAGGATCAGCAGCGCAACCTGCGTCTCGCCTGGTCGGACAGCGCGCTCGCGGCGAAGCTTCCGCATGAAGCCGGCGTTGCGCTGGCGCCGCTGGCCGATGAAAAATCGGCCGTGGTCCAGCTGCGCATCGCGCAGATGAGCCTGCAGGCAGGCGATCGCGACACCGCCATCCGCGTGGCGGACCTGGCGGCCAGCGACGCGACGACCGATGGCGAGCGCAACATGGCCGCGTCGATCGCCGCACAGGCGCGGTTGGACGATCAGGCCGCTCAGGCGCCGGTGGACAATACCGCGCAACAGAAGCTGCAGGACGCCTACGACCTGCTGCGCGACCACAAGGATCGCGAGGCGCTCGACGCATTCCAGGAGGGATTTTCCGGCGGGGCCGGCAATGCGATGAACTACGCGGACGCGGGCTACGCCGCCAAGCGGATCGGGCTGAACCAGGAGTCCATCGATCTGTTCGAGCACAGCCTCGACGCCGACGAAAACGAACACACGTTCGATGCGCAGCACAAGTTCGGCTATCGGCGGGAAGTCGAGCAGCTTCAGCGCACCTGGGGGTTCGTGCTGAGCGTACCGTACCAGTCGGCCGCGTTCGGCCCGCAAGGCACGATCAGCGTATTGCAGCCGGGTATCGAGGTGTACTGGCAGCCGCCGAAGATCGGCTATCAGAACGGCCGCATCTTCCAGTTCTTCGTGCGCGGATACGGCACCGCCTACGACGGATCGGGCAACGTGACCGGCATGCCGACCGTGCAGGGTTCGGTGGGCGCGCGCTACAAGCCGCTGCCCGACCAGAACGTCGTGCTGACCGCCGAGCGGCTGTTCCACGTCGGCAGCCTGTCGATGACGGACTGGCTGATGCGCCTGGGGTATTCGTCGGAAGGCGGGACCGATCTGAGGGTGACCGAGCCGAGCTGGCGCAGCTGGCAGGCGTATGTCGAGGGCGCTTACTTTATCAGCGCGGGTCGATACATCATTTATTCGGAGTTGCGCTACGGGCACACCTGGCGGTTGCCGATGATCAGCGATCGGCTGACCGTCTACCCGCACGCCGCGGTGGCCGGCGATCATGACAATCGGCAGCCGGACAAGACGGCGATCGGCGCCGGGCCCGGCATCCAGGTTCGGTACTGGTTTCGCGAAGGCCGCTATAGCGCGCCGGCAAGTTATCTGGATGTCACGGTGCAATACCGGTTCGGGTTGACGTCAGCGGCACGCGCACGTGGTCTCGTGGTACGCGCGACATTGTGGTTCTAGCCATCGACGCTGACGCTTGATCTGAAACGGCGCTGTTCGCTTAGTTGGGCGACTTGAGCGGAAGGATCGTTTGACGCAACAGCTGGAAGTACGAGCTCGTCGAATACGGGAGCATTTGCTCGACGTAGTTCCACCAGAAGAATCCGCCGATGAAACGCGGATCGGTCATGCTGTTGACCATCGGGTAGTACGTCTTGATCAGGTTCTGCTGCACCGACGCCGGCGCGGAGGTTTCCGAGGTACCGATTTCGCCGAAGCCGACCTTCGCGTTCGGGAAGATGCTTTCCAGCGCCGCGAAATCGTTCTTCCACGTCGGATTCAGCCCCGGGCAATCCTGGTACGGGTAGTAGCTGAACAGTGCGTAGTCGGCTTGCTGGCGGACCGTCGAGGACAGGAAGGTGGTCGGCCACGTCTTCCAGTAATCCTGCGGCTTCTCCCAGCAGTTGTTGCCCTTGCTGTCGTCGTTGTAGTACAGCGTGATGGCCGTCTTGCCGCCGTTCGATTTGACGATCTGGTTGGCCGCGGCAACCATCTGACCGATCTGCTGCTCTTGCGAGTTGACCACGGCGTTCGTGCCGCTCGGGTTGTTACGCAACCATTCGCCGTTGATTTCGTTCGCGATCTCCCAGACGTCGACGGTGTTCTTCAACTGCGACACCAGCTCCTGCGTGCGTGCCTGGTACGTCGCGAGATCTGTCGGGAAATAGTAAGAATCGTAGACTTCGCCCATCACGTACGCGACTGCATGCAGGCGCAGCAGCGGTGCGTAGTAGTCGGCGGCCGACGTACCCGGATCGAACACGACACGCACGGTGGGCTTGTACGGCAGGTTCTGCAGCGACGCGACGATCGCGTCCAGCTTGGTCAGGTCGTCGAGGGTCACGCCGTAGACGGGATTCTTCAGAGGTTCGACCTGGGCTTGAGCGGACTGGGATAAAGGCAGGAGCCCAGCATAAGCGACGCATGCGGCGATGGCCGTGCGCGAAAGATTTTTCGTCAGTCTTTTCAAAACGCTTTCCGTCCTAAAGTAAGAAGAAGCGCGATTTTAGACGAAAATAAAAGCTAATTATCGGACGATATTGAAAGTGGCGAGCCCTAAAAGATGGTTAGGATCGGTATCAAAAATGGACACGCCAGGGTGTCGCGCCGAGACGGTTGTTACGTGATACTTATTAAATGCACTGCATCATCCATGCCTGGATGTGACGGGTGCGCCTCCGGGTAAAGCCGAGGTCCGGGTCTGCGTGCAAACGATTGCCGACGACCGAAGCGGCGGTAGCCAACCTCGGTGGACACACGCGGCGCCGCGTCACGAACCACCCGCGGCACCCGTTCACCAGGCGACCGATAGCGGAACCCGCGACAACCGGGAGTCCGCTACGCGGCGCCTTGCGGAGCCTCCACGGCCCCGCTTCCCTTTCCTGCTCAGGCAGACGCGGTGCGATTCGCCTCGATCACCGTCAACGCCGCCATGTTCACGATCCGCCGCACCGTCGCGCTCGACGTCAGGATGTTCACCGGCGCGTTGACGCCCAGCAGGAACGGCCCCACCGCCACGTTGCTGCCCGCCTCGGTCTTGAGCAGGTTGTACGCGATGTTCCCCGCGTCCACGTTCGGGCAAACGAGCAGGTTGGCGGCCCCCTTCAGCGGCGACATCGGCAGCAGCCTCGAGCGCAAGCCCTCGTCGAGCGCGCAGTCGCCATGCATCTCGCCGTCCGCCTCGATATCCGGCGCCTGCTCCCGGACGATCTCCAGCGCCCGGCGCATCTTCACGCCCGACGCCGCACTCCCCGACCCGAAGTTCGACCGCGACAGCAACGCCGCCTTCGGCGTCAGGTTCAGCCATTCCATCTGACGCGCCGCGGCAATCGTGAATTCCGCGATCTGCTCCGCATCGGGGTTGTCGTTGACGTGCGTATCCACCAGCGCGACCGTCCGCTGGTCGAGCAACAGGATGTTCATCGCCGCATAGGTCGACGCACCGGGCTTCTTGCCGATCACTTCGTCGACGAACCGCAGGTGGTTGTGATACTCGCCCACCGTCCCGCAAATCATCCCGTCCGCATCGCCGAGCCGCACCATCATCGCGCCGATCAGCGTCAGGCGGCGCCGCATCTCGACCCGCGCCATCTCCTTCGAGATGCCATCCCGGCATCGCAGCTCCCAATACGTCGTCCAGTACTGCGGGAACCGCTCGTCATACTCGGGATTGGTCACCTCGACGTCCTGGCCGAGCCGGATCCGCAGGCCGAAACGCTCGATGCGCGCCAGCAGCACCTCCGGGCGCCCGACCAGGATCGGCCGGGCCAGCTTCTCGTCGACGATCACCTGGACCGCGCGCAGCACGCGCTCGTCCTCGCCTTCGGTAAAGACGATCCGCGCCTTGCCGCCGTCGCGCACCAGCCGACGCGCCGTCGCGAACAGCGGCTTCATGAACGCGCCGGAATGATAGACAAATTGCTGAAGTTGCTCGACGTACGCATCAAGATCGGTCAGCGGGCGCTTCGCCACGCCGCCTTCCATCGCCGCCTTGGCCACGGCCGGCGCGATCCGCACGATCAGGCGCGGGTCGAACGGCTTCGGAATCAGGTATTGCGCGCCGAACGCCACGTCGTACGCGCCGTAGGCCGCCGCAACGACTTCGTTCTGCTCTTCCTCGGCCAGCCCCGCGATCGCGTGAACCGCGGCGATCTCCATTTCACGGGTGATCGTCGTCGCGCCCACGTCCAGCGCGCCGCGGAAGATGTACGGGAAGCAGAGGACGTTGTTGACCTGGTTCGGGTAGTCCGAGCGGCCCGTCGCGATGACGACGTCGTCGCGCGTCGCATGCGCCAGTTCCGGGAAGATTTCCGGGGTGGGATTGGCCAGCGCGAGAATCAGCGGGCGCGGCGCCATCGCCTTCAGCATGTCGGCGGTCAGGATGCCGCCGACCGACAGGCCCAGGAACACGTCCGCGCCGCCGATCACGTCGGCCAGCTTGCGCGCGTCGGTTTCCTGCGCGAAGCGCGACTTGGCCGGGTCCATCAGCGCGGTGCGGCCGCGATAGACGACGCCTTCGATGTCGGTCACCCAGACGTTTTCAACCGGCAGCCCGAGGTCGACCAGCAGGTCCAGGCAAGCCAGCGCGGCGGCACCGGCCCCCGACGTCACGACCTTCACTTCCGAAATCGACTTCCCGACGACCTTCAGCCCGTTGATGAACGCGGCAGAGACGGTAATGGCGGTACCGTGCTGATCGTCATGGAAAACGGGGATCTTCATGCGATCGCGCAGCTTCTGCTCGACCGTGAAGCACTCGGGCGCCTTGATGTCCTCGAGGTTGATGCCGCCGAAGGTCGGCTCGAGACCGGCGATGATGTCGACCAGCTTGTCCGGATCGGTTTCGTTGATCTCGATGTCGAAGACGTCGATCCCCGCGAACTTCTTGAACAGCACGGCCTTGCCTTCCATGACCGGCTTGGACGCGAGCGGGCCGATGTTGCCCAGACCCAGCACGGCCGTGCCGTTCGTGATCACGCCCACCAGGTTGCCGCGGCTCGTGAAACGGTGCGCCTGCAGCGGATCGGCGGCGATGGCTTCGCACACGCCCGCCACGCCCGGCGTGTAGGCCAGCGCGAGATCGCGCTGGGTCACGAGCGGCTTGCTCGCGACGACCGAGATCTTTCCCGGGGTCGGAAATTCGTGATAGTCGAACGCTGCCTGCTGCTGTGTCTCAGTCTGTTTCATGTTTTCCGATCCGGGCACGGGCGCCAGGCCAGTCCCGGCGCGATCCATGAAGGTGATTCTAGGGATCCGCCATAAGGTGATGATTCTGTTTTAATATCGGTCCATCACTTTTTCATGATGAATACGTGACCAGTCAATGATTTTCGATGCAAACGACGTGGTCAGGCGGCTGGGCGCCCGCTTGAAGATGCGGCACCTGGTGCTGTTGTTGCAGATCCAGCAGCACGGGTCGCTGACGCGCGTCGCGGAGCACATGGCCAGCAGCCAGCCGGCCGTGACGAATGCGCTGTCCGAGCTGGAGAGCATGTTCGGCACGCCGCTGTTCGAGCGCTCGTCGCGCGGCATGCGGCCCACCGCGCTCGGCGCGGTCGTGCTCGAGCGGGCGAAGGCGATGCTCAAGGATCTCGACCACCTCGCCCGCGAGATGGAGGCGGTCGCCGCCGGGCATGCGGCCCACCTGCACATCGGCGTGATCCCGTTCATTTCCGGACAAATGCTGTCGGCGGCGCTCAAGCGGCTGCAAGCGCGCATGGAAAGGCGCCTGACCGTGACGATTCACGAAGGCACCAGCGATCAGCTGCTGCTGCAGCTCCGGGATCACAGCGTCGACATCGTGATCGGGCGGGCCTCGTCGGCGATCGACCTGGGCCAGGTCTCCTTCGAAGTGCTGTACCAGCAGCAACCGCGCATGATCGCGAGCCGGCGTCTCGCCGCGAAACTGGCCCGCACCGCGCTCGACTGGCACAAGCTGCACGCGCTCGACTGGATTCTCGGCGCACCGCACACGCCGATGCGCGAACAGGTCACCGACCTGTTCCTGTCGGCCGGCATCGCGCCGCCCGTTCCGATCGTCGAGAGTTACTCGTCCAAGCTGATCGGCGAGATGATCGCGTCGAGCGACGAAGCCGTCTCGATCGTGCCCGCCGATATCGCGGAAGAACTGGTGCGGATCGCCGGGGTCGCGATCGTGCCGTACTCGCTGGTTTGGACGCTCCCGCCCATCGCGCTGTTTACCCGCGCCGCGGATTCACGTTCGCCTGCGCGGGATCTGCTCGTCGAGGCGCTGCGCGGGGTGTGCAAGGAGACTTACGGGGACGCGCAGCGATAGGGTTTCGAGAACCGGCCGTGCGTTGAACGGCTCGCCGGGTCCGCCATAAACTGCCCTGTGTGCGGGCGGATACCGGGCACGCCTGTCGCAGGCTACTTGCTGGCCGCGAGGCGCCGCAGAATTTCCGCACGCTCGGTGGCCAGCACACGATCCGAGCCCTCGCCGCGGTCATAGCGCCTGGTCGTCCGGTAGGAAAACCACTTCCTGTATTGATTGATGGCGGGATCGAACACCCACGCGTCGACGTCGAAGAAGTGCTTGCCGAAATGATCCTCGTTGTCGGCCCACACGAAGTCCGCCCGGACGAACACCGGATAAGGCGACACGTCCGGCGCCTTCCACATCGCGCGGTCAGCCGATTCCGTCTGGGTGACTTCCGGCATCAGGTTTTCGATCTTGCCGTTCGCGCCGTAGCGCAAGATCGCCACGCGCTCGAGCATCCCGCTGCCGCCGCCCGAGAACATCCCCGAGAAGAACACCCAGGAACCGCCCGATGCAATCGGCAACCGTTCGGAACGTGGCATCAGTCCGAACTGGTAAAACTCCTTCGGCGAATTGGGAAGCGGCGCAGGCGGCATCTGGAAGCACGGCGCACGCTCGGGAAGCACGCAGAGTGTCGCGCCGGACAGCGGGAGCCCGTCGCTATCCGTCCGGCCCTCCGCCTGGGTGAAACGCGGGAATGCCAGTTCGCTGGAGGCCGCTTGAGCCGCTGCGATACCCACGACGGAAATGCCCAGGATCACTCCGAGCGACTTGAAGACCCTGCGCATGCCCCTGCCCCCTTCTCTCATGTTTTGATCGCCGCGAATTGTCGATGATCCGGCCGCTTCTGTCGAATGAACGGTCGCGGCCGGCGATACGCGCCGGCCGGCATCGTCAGACGGTGGCCAGGACCAGACGCCCCGGCGATGCGCCGATATGCAGCCCGTCAGCGCGATTCGCGAGATAGCGCCGGTTCAACTCGTCCGGCGTCCACGTGTTGCTGTGGCTGAAGCCCAGCACGGCCAGCCGCCTGGTGAGCGCGTCGGGTTCGAAGAAGCACTTCCACGGTTCGCCGCGCTCGGCGAACCGCGCCATCATCTGCTCCATCGCGATACGCATGATCGGCTGCAGGCTCGGCAGCGGAACCACATATTCGAGCAGGACCGCGCTGCCTTTGGCGCAGCCCGCGATGAACCGGAGCGTCTCGATGACCGCGGCCTCGTCGAGATACATCGTCACGCCCAGCCAGCTGAACAGCGCCGGCGCATCGGCATCGAATCCCGCGCGCGCCAGCCCTTCCGCGAGCCCGACCCGCTCGAAATCGACCGGCACGAATTGCAGCGACGGCGGCACCGCGATGCCCGCCTCGCGCAAGCGGGCCTGCTTCCACGCCTGCGTCGCCGGCAGGTCGACTTCGAACACGCGCCCCGGCGCATCGGGTCGCCGGTATGCGCTGGTATCGAGCCCCGCGCCGAGCACCACATACTGGTGAACACCGCGTTCGATCGCGTCGGCCCAGACGTCGTCGGCAAGCCGGCTGCGTACGACCACCGTGCTGCGCATGCCCACCGTCATCGGCTGGCGGAACTTGTCGAGGTTGTCGCGCAGGGCCTGCGCCTCGGTCGCGCCGAGCACGGTCAGGGCGACCGGATCGTCGAGCACCAGCGGCCGGTCGAGCAACTGGTGCGCGGCCCGCTGCGTGGCCACCATCAACGCGCTCGGCTTGGGCCCGGCGTTCACCGGTGTCGTGTCGTGGCCGACGATATGCGCCCGGTTCAGGTAGGCCAGCAACGCATCGTCGAGGCCGATGCCCAGTTGCAGATCCGGTTCGCGCATCATCGCATCGCGCACGCGTGCTTCCAGCGCGGCGTCGTCGCCGCAGAAGCTGTCGAGAAACAGCTGCTGCCAGCGCTTGACGATGGCCTGCACCGCAGGCGCACCGGCGTCGACGCCCGCGTCCAACTGCGCTCTCAGTTCGACTACCAGCGCCGGCCACGCGCGATCCTTCGTCGCGGCGAACTGGCGCCGCCGCACCTCGACGGCCTGAGCCGGATCGAGGTACTTCGCCAGCAGCGCGCAACGCGCGTGCGCGAACGCTTCGTCGATCCATGCCAGCATCTCCGCCGTGATGCCGACGATTTGCGGAGCGCGCGGCTCGTCGAGCTGCATCCGCATCAGCTTGGTCGCGAGCGTCGGGTCGTTACGCGTCATGCGAACCACGAGGCGGATCCAGCGCCACGCGAGTGTCTGGGCGGCTCCGCTGTCGGGCGACAGCGCGTGCTGCCACGCAACGCGAACCTCGTCGATCAGTCCGGTCCAGGATGGATCGGTCGGCGCGATCGTATCCGGCCCGGATGCCAGCAACGCATCGAGTTCGTCGTCATCAAGGTGCTTTTGGATCATGTTCATTCGCTCCAGAGCGTTCAGCCAGTCGGTTGCCGTGGTCTCGTCGCCGGCGGCGATCATGTCCACGATGTATCGCAGGTGACGACCGAGGCGCTGCGCGCGCGATGCCTGCGCGTCGAGTTCCGCGATCTGGCGCTGCAGAAGCTGGAGCGGTGAGCTGGCCAGTTGGCCGTCGAGGCTGGCCTTGATGTCCGGCAGCGAATACCCGAACCGTTTCAGCGCTTCGATTCGATGCAGCCGGACGAGGTCGTCCCGCCCATACAGGCGCGCGCCGCCGTCGGTGCGCTGCGACGGCGACAGCAGCCCGATCGCATCGTAGTGGTGCAAGGCCCGGACGCTCAGTCCCGCCCGCTTCGCCAGATCGCCGATTTTCAGTCGCATGTTTTCCCAGTCGTCGGGGTCGACCATAAAAGCTGACGTAGCGTCAGGTGCAAGGGAAATCGAAGCGGTTGTGTGGGCGGTCGGTTGAAACGTCCAGGAAAATTCACCGTGGCTCCAGTTGAAAGCTACTCAGCCGGTTTCTCGTACAGCGACCAGACGATCCCGTCTGATTTCAACCCGACACGAACGAAGCCGAGCGACTCGTAGTAAGCGCAGAGCGTCACGTTGTCGACGGCGCAATCGAGTCGAACGAAACGCCGGTTCACGCTGCTCACCTTGCGAGCGCACCAGTCGAGCATGAAGCTGCAGAGCCCTTGCCCGTTGAACCCTCGCCGCACACAAAGGCCGTGCACGTAACCGGCGATCGGTTCCTGCGGCCCCCAGTGCCTGTCCTCGTCGAAGGCGAGCGAGAACGTCCCGGCCAACGTGCCGCCCAGTTCGACGACATACACGTCCTTTTGGGAGACGTTGTTGCGTACCCACGCCTCGGAAAATCCGTCGCCTTCCTTGCCCCACACATGATCGCCGTGCGTGAGCTTCTTCGCATGCGCGTCATTCCGGATCTGCGTCAGCGCCGGTATGTCCTCTGCCGTTGCCCTGCGGATGCTTTTCGAGGTCATCGCTCGATTCTCCGTTGAGTCTTCACGTCGTGACTCGAAAGCCACCATCCCGCAAAGCCGCACGCCCGACAGCAAGCACGCGCTCCGTCAGCCGAAGGCGCGACGCGCTTATGAAGAAGCCACCGCCTGGAACCAGCGCGTACACGGGCCCGTAAAAATGAGCACGGTGGCGATCGCATTGGCGAAAAAGCCGACTTCGATCAGACTCACCCTGAAAGGAAAACCCGCCACGAGAAACGCCAGCGTCGTGACGATCGTGAGCGCGAGTTCCAGCATGCGCGCCAGCTTCTGTCGCTGGCAGAGACCCACGATCAGGCTGGCGTTCAAAGAAAGCCAGAAGGCCTGGACTATCGCAACCCACGCGAAACCTTGACGCATGAGCGCTGCCTTCGCCGCGGGTACGTGGCCGACCTCATCGAAGCCCATCATCATGAACCAGACGGCGAGTCCGACCTCGATGAGCCAGACAATCGTGAAGAGCGCGATAGCGTGACGGATCTGCCGCGGTGCGTCGGCGCGAAACGCCGGCATTGCCTTCAATTTGCTGATTGGCATCGTCTTTTTCAGGAAGCCAGCGCCTCCCGCCCCGGATGGTGTTGGTATCGTATTCGCCGCTTGTCGATATCACGCTGCAACGCGTGTCCGCCGAGTGTCGTACACCGGCGATCGCGACAGGTACGGTCAGGGTCCTGACGTTAATCGCCGGTCACTGCTTCTTGCAAAAGATTCGAGGGCATGCGTTTGCTCATCGTTCCGGAGGCATCGGTCAGCGACTGTGCTTCAACGCGTGACGTCGCAGGCAGCCTCGCCTCCCGATTCCGTTCGACAGGGAGTCCCCCCTACGCCTGATGGCACACCACCTCGATATTGTGTCCATCCGGCCCGATGACGAACGCCGCGTAGTAATTCGCGTGATAGTGCGGCCGCAGCCCCGGTGCGCCGTTGTCCTTCCCGCCGGCCGCCAGCGCCGCGCGATGGAACGCCTCGACTTGCTGCCGGTTGTCGGCCACGAACGCGATGTGAAGATGCGCCGGCTTCTCCGTCGTCAGGAACAGGCACAACGACGGCTTGCCCGGCGGAGAAATCTCGATGCCGTACGACGGCTCGCCCTCCCCCTGCACCACGACGCCAAGCGGTTCAAGTGCGCTCAGGAAAAACGCCTTGCTGGCTGCAAAGTCGGTCACGCCGAATTTGACATGGTCAAACATGACTCCCCCTCGGATAGATGGGTCTGCCGGCACCCGGATGGATTGTGTCAATCACCGCGATGGTGCCACACGTCGCCGTCGCCAGCACCCCCGCTCGCGACCAAACAAAAAAAGCCCGACACAGTCGGGCCAACGAGCGAGATACAAGGAGACATCCCGCTCACCCCTCATCGAGCGGTCACACCGTGCTACCTGACGTCATCATGATCCTGGCGACAGCCGACGATCACGTACGGCATGGCGACCGAGCGTCGATCGACAGGCTTGCCTGGAAGGATTCGGAAAGAAACGACTACTGCGAAACGGGTGCGCCGGACGACCCGTCCGCCGGCATGGTCGGCAAAGGAACGGCCGCGCTGTTCGACCCGCTGCCCGTTGCGCCGGCTGAATTCGTGGTGCCTGTTTGTCCGCGGCGGCCGCGGTGCGCGCCACGCGCGACCGGTGGTGCGCTCGCGGCAACCGGCCGTATCGGCGGATGCGCGATGTACTGGAAGTTCTCGTTGATCGCGCTATTGCCCGTATCGTACGACCGGTGCACGAACACGCTGCTGGTCACGGGCTCGCTGGCTTGCGCGAACGCCGGCGGCATGGCGGACACCGTCGCGGCTGCCGCCGCCGCGCTCAACGCGGCGATCCGCACGAGCGAACCGGCATCGCGGACTGTCGAGCGTACTGTCACGCTAGGTTTCCTCCAATCTGCATCCGGTCGGCGATCGTTCGGCCGCCGGTGGCGCCCGCCCGAAAAATTGGCCCGCACCTGAGTGCGGGCCAAGCCGAGAACACAACAACACCTTGGGGGGGTATCAAGGCGAGACCAGTCTAGCCCGAGTCGCCCGATAGAAAATTTCAGGCCAAATTACAGCTATTACTCCATATAACGAAGCAGCGATCGCCGTCGTGTGTGGTCAAGTGGTGCCGCATCGTTCGTGACCCCGCATAGCGACTTGGCTCCGCGAGTCGTTCTCCGGCGTCGCTTCAGGCGCGTGGCGTGACGCCGACGCGCTTCAACCTTCCATTTGCCCTGCAAACGCAGTCGCCGTCAAAACCACCGACGGCGACACTCATGCAAGCCGCGGACACCGCCAACGCAGCAACGGGCCAGATCAACGCGCGCCGCACAAATGCAGCGTGAACCATTCCACCGCCGCCTGGCTGGTTGCATCGAAGTGCTCGATATACGGCGTGAAATGTCCGCCCTTGATCATGACCAGCCGCTTCGGCTCCAGCGCACTTCCCCACGCCTTGAGGCAAAGGTCGGTGGGCGTCAGCAGGTCCTGGTCGGCGACGATCATCAGCAACGGGGTGGGCGAGATACGTTCGACATACTGGCCCGGCTCGTTCTCGCGCGACATCTCGGCACTGCGCAGCGTCACCTCGTTTTTCCAGTTCGGTGCAAACCGCGCGGCCGACTCGGTGAAGAACCGGTACGCATCCGCGCCTGCCATCGCACAGGCCACCGTGGGATCGGCGCTGACAGCCGGCAACATCGCCGGCGCGCCGCCCGCGAATCGCTGCCGGCGATCTTCATCGAAGCGCGCCAGCGCCGCCGGCACCAGATCGGAACGCGTGCGGCGCAATGCCGACTGATAGCCGCTGATCGTCGGCACCTGCGACACCACGCATTTGACGCGCCGGTCGATCGCCGCGACTTCGAGCACGTGGCCGCCGCTGTAACTGGTGCCCCAGATGCCGATGCGTGCGGCGTCGACGTCCGGGCGGGTGAGCAGATAGCTGATCGCATCGCGATAGCCGCGCTTCTGTTGCACGGGGTCGATCTCCTGACGCGGGTACCCGTCGCTCGCACCGAAATTCCGGTGATCGTAGAGCAGCACGCCAAAGCCGCTGGCGGCGAACACCTCGGCGTAGCGATCCAGATATTGTTCCTTCACACCGGAGAAGCCGTGCGCCATCACGACGGCCGGATGTGTTGCGGTATCGGCGATGCGCTGTGTCGGCTCGTAGTACCAGCCTCGCAGCGTAGTGCCTTCGGACTGGAATTCGATGTCATGTCGCGTCATGTCGGCTTGCCTCGTTCGGTCAATGGATTCGATGACCGACACGATAAGCGTGCGCGCCACACCCCGCGTTTGCTGGAAAGACGTTTGCTACGCGGAATCGGACAGTTTCGCGTAAGCGCTGGGCGTCATGCCGGCAAACCGGCGAAACACGGTCGAGAAAGCGCTCGTGGTTTCGTAGCCGAGCTCGGCCGCGACGGCGATCACGGAGCGCCCCGACGCCAGCAGCGGGCGCGCGGCCGAAATCCGGGCCTGCTGGCGCCACTGGCTGAACGACAACCCGGTTTCGGCGGTGAACAGCCGGGCCAGGGTCCGGCTCGATGCGCCGACTTCATCGGCCCATTCCGTCAGCGTTCGTTGATCGGCCGGATTCGCCAGAATCGCGTCGCAGACACGGGCAAGACGCCGGTCCTGGCCGGACGGTAGCCGCAACGGTTGCTCGGCCGACCACTCGATTTCGGCCAGCATGAGCTGGATGACGAGATCGTCGCGTCCGTCGGGATTGACCTCGACCGGGAACGCCGATGCGCGCACGATCAACTCGCGCAGCAGCGGCGACACGTTGACCAGGCTCGGCTGCTCCGGGGTGGCCGATCGGTATGCTCGCGGGTCGACATAGGCGGTGCGCATTTCGAGCGACCCGTGGGCACGCATCGCGTGCGGCAGGTCGGGCGGAATCCACAATGCGCGATGCGGCGGGATCATCCAGAGCGACTGGCTGGCGATGACTTCGGCGATGCCGGTGGTGGTGTAGACGAGTTGCGCGCGCGGGTGCCGGTGCTCCGCGACGACGAAGCCGTCGGGGAAGGCTTTCGGCATGACGGCGGCGATGCCGGGTGCATGCTGGTAGTCGCGCGGGTCGGTGCTCTTCGTGACGGGTGCGATGCCGGCACGCTTCGGATCTGCCGTTGCGTTTTGCTCGGTCGCTTTACCGTGGCCGCGCCCTTCGACCTTCATCGCTCGTCCTCTCGTTTGTGCGGAATCGACAGGTCATGCGATCCCGCGAATCGGACAGATGATACGGGAATGTCCGCCACCGGGAATCCCGGAATGAAGCTGCGAATCGGTGACGCGATCGCACTGCCGATTCGCTGTGCCGCACACTCGATATGTCGCGCCGAACTTCCGGTTTCGCCCGTTTCAGCAGCATGCTGCGCAATCTTGGAAGTTCGATTCCGTGCTGCTATCGTTGTGCACCTTTTGACGATTTCGGAGCAGGAGATACATGCCCTTGATCTTGCGTCGAGCGATTACCGATGATGCCGCCGAGGTAGCCGAAGTCTATCTACGGTCGCGCAACACGCTGGCATCGTACGCGCCGCTCGCGCACTCCGAAGCCGCCGTCCGCGATTGGGTAGCCAACATGCTTGTGCCGTCGGGCGACGTTACCGTTGCCGTGAACGATGACCGCATCATCGGCATGGCTGCACATGTCGTCACGGATGGCGTGGCATGGCTTGACCAGCTGTATGTGTGCCCCGAATTCAAACGACAAGGGATCGGTTCTTCCCTCCTGGAATCGGTGAAGTCGCAGACGGTTGGCAAGCTCCAGCTCTACACGTTCCAGATGAATCGCGATGCCGCTGCGTTTTATGAACGGCACGGGTTCGTTGCGATTGCATACAGCGACGGAAGCAGGAACGAGGAAGGGTGTCCGGATGTTTTGTATTGTTTGATGCGGTAGCTTCCGCCCGAGCAGCCAGGAACGCCCGTCCGTTATCGGTCAGGCGGGATTCCGACTTCCTTGCTACTAGCCGGGACCATCGCTGGCGGGCGCTCATGCGCCGAGCGCCCGCAGATCACCGGCGTGCGGCCGGCTTCATGAAACGCGGCAGCGACGGTCGTTCCGATTGCACCCGGACCAACAAGGGCAACGGCTGGGTAGTTGGACCTTGTCATCGTGTTCACCCTGTCTTGCCATCTGCCAGATGCGGGCGCAGTGCGAGGGCAAGCGGAAAAATCGCCAGGGCAGTCAACGCGGTGGCATACGTGGCGCCATGCACACCGATGTTGTCGCCCAGGAAACCGTAAAGAACAGGCGATATCGCGCCCGATGCAATCGTCCCCGTGTAGAACAGGGCGAATGCGCGCTCGGTGCGCTCGGGCGCGGACATCTCCGGAACGGTTCCGTACAGCACCGAGGACGTGCCGTTGAGCATCATGCCCAGAATCGGCAGCAGCACCATGCTGGGGCCCAACGGGAGATACATCACCGCCACGATGCACGCAGCTGTGCCGCCCTCCGTGAGCAGCACCGTACGCACCACGCCCAACCGTGCGCCAAGCCAGCCACACATGAACTTGCCGGCCGCACCGCCAATGAAGACAAGCGCGAGTGCCGTTCCCACCATTTGAGGCGAGACGCCCTTGGCCGTGAGCAGGAAAGGCAAGAAGGTAAGCAGTCCCATGCGTACGGCCGTATCGAGCACGCCGATGGAAAACAGGGCCGAGAATCCGCGTCCCCAGGTGCCACCGCGCTGAGCGGACGATTGCTCTTTTACCGCCGCCTTCCCGGCGTCGCGCGGCACATCAGGAAACGAGACCGCGATGACTGCGGCAACGACGAAGCCCAATCCAGAGACGATCCACAGCGCGTGACGCCAGGGCATCATGGTCACCAGCAGCGAAATGGCTGCCGGCAATGCGGATTTCCCCAGATCGCCGGAGAAGTTGTAAACACTCAGCGGACCTCTCGCGTCGCGCCCATAGGCGCGGGAGATGGCGCCCGATGCGATCGGATGCTGCGTGCTGGATCCGCCGCCCGAAATCGCCAGCGCCACGCTCAAACCGAGCAGGCCGCCCGACATGCCCGCGATCGCATAGCCAAGCGCTGCGAGTAGCGTGCCGATTGCGAGGATCACGCGACTGCCCAGGCGTTGCGCGAGACGTCCCGCGGGCAACTGCAGCGTTGCCATCGCGCCGGCGTAGATGCCGCGCAGGATGGCCAAGGCCGCAAAGTCCAGTCCGAAGTCCGACTGCCAGACCGGCAGCAACGCGTAGATCATGTCCGTGTAGCCATCGTGCACGGCATGCGCAATGCACGATAGCCACAGCACGCGCGGCCGTGACGGCGCAGTCTCCCGCCTGAGGGGAAGGGAAAAAACCGGCAAGCGCATCGTCATTTTCTCCGTACGCGTGGTTGGCGGAAGCCGCTCGTGGCGTCGCTTTCAGGCTCGACGCGTCGATTTTATGACCGAGGCACCCGCGATTTCAATTGAGCTAAAATCGCGCCAACGGAGAGAAAAAGTCACGTTATGAACGGAAGCCGAGATGCCGCGAAGCACCGGGACGAGTTGCCCCCGCTCAATGCGCTGCGCGCGTTCGATGCGGTCGCGAGGCACGGCAGCTTCGCGGGCGCGGCGGCGGAACTCTATGTCACCCACTGGGCCGTCGGAAAACAGATCAGGCTGCTGGAGGACTGGTTCGGCCTGCCGTTGTTCGACCGTCGTCCGCGCGGTGTCGTGCTCACCGACGAAGGGGCGGCCTTGCTGAGCGACGTCAGCCACGCGTTCGAGCGCCTCGGTACCGCGGTGGTACGGCTGCGCCACAACACGGTCACACACCGGATCTCAGGCGTCGTGCGGGTGAACGTGACGATGAGCTTTGCGCTTTGCTGGCTGCTGCCGCGGCTCGCCGATTTCCAGTTGCGGTACCCCGACATCGACGTCCGCGTGTCGACGACATCGCGCAAGCTGCGCTATGTCGCCGACGCTTTCGATATCGGCGTTCGCTCCGGTCCGGAGCATGGCGCGGGCGTCATATCGCGCCCGTTGATGCCCGACCTGCGCGTGCCCGTCTGCAATCCCGCCTTGCTGCGCCAGCATCCGATACAGAGCGTGACCGACCTGCGCCATCACACCCTGCTGCATTCGGCCACGACGCGCTCCGCCTGGTCGCACTGGTTGAAGGAAGCAGGTGCTCCCGATCTGCGGGCAGCGCGCCACGTCGAATTCGATCACGTGAATCTTCAGTTGGGCGCGGCCATCGAGGGGCTGGGCGTGGCGCTGGCATCGCAGCCGCTGATCAGGCGCGATCTCGCCGAGGGGCGCCTCGTGTGTCCCATCGCATCACCTGCATGGCGCGCTGACGACTACACGCTCGTGACGAACACCCATCGCATCGACGATGCCGCTGTGTCCGCGTTCCAGCAATGGATGGAGGGCATGGCAAGCCAAGAGGCCAGCTAGACTTGCCGATCAGACCGGGCGGCACGACGTCCGGGCCCACACGCCGAGGCGACGCGTCGAGCACACGAAGCTGCGCTGATGAATGGCGGTGACGCTTTGCATCGCGCCAGGACGCAAGCCGGAAACTGCCGGTCCTGCAATCGTTTGATCACACGCCCGCTGCGGATACCGACGGGACTTCCTGTCGAACGACGTATGCCATACGAACCCTTCAGGTTGGCCGTACAGGCAGATGGACCGACCTCGCTGCGCACGAGTACCTCGAACCAGGCACCCGAACGCGCGCATCGGACAACACCATGACCATCAATCCGGCGAGGCGATAGACCGGAGGTGCAGCCACCCACCGTCCACCGCCTCGCCAAATCCACCAAGCGCCTTAAAGAACCCGCTCCAGCGCATCCGCAAACCGCGCAACCGCCCCATCGACATCATGCAGCTTGTCGAGACCGAACAACCCCAGACGGAAGGTCTTGAAATCGTCCCCCTCGTCACATTGCAGCGGCACGCCGGCCGCGATCTGCAAGCCGACGTCGGCAAACTTCTTCCCGGTGCGAATCCCGTCGTCGTCCGTATAACTGACCACGACACCCGGTGCCTCGAACCCTTCCGTCGCCACGCTCCGGAAACCCTTCTCAGCCAGCAGCGCGCGAATCCGCTTGCCCAGCTCGAGCTGCTCCGCCTTCACCTTGTCGAAGCCGTACGCCTCGGTTTCCTTCATCACGTCGCGCAGCGTCGTGAGGCTGTCCGTGGGCATCGTCGCGTGGTACGCGAACCCGCCGCCTTCATAAGCCTCCATGATCTGCAGCCACTTGCGCAGATCGCACGCGAAGCTGGTGCTGGTCGTGCCATCGATGCGTTCGCGGGCAAGCTCGCTGAGCATCACCATCGCGCAGCACGGCGATGCGCTCCAGCCCTTCTGCGGCGCGCTGATCAGGATATCGACGCCGCTCGCCTGCATGTCGACCCACACCGTGCCGGACGCGATGCAATCCAGCACGAACATGCCGCCGACCGCATGCACGGCGTCGGACACCGCGCGCAGATACCCGTCGGGCAGCATCATCCCGGACGCGGTTTCCACGTGCGGCGCAAACACCAGATCCGGCTTGTGTTCCTTGATCGCGGCGACCACTTCGTCGATCGGTGCCGGCGCATACGCAGCCTGCCGTCCCGCTTCGACCGGGCGCGCCTTCAGCACCGTCGTTTCGGACGGGATGCTGCCCATGTCGAAAATCTGCGACCAGCGGAAGCTGAACCAGCCGTTGCGGATGACCAGGCACTTCTTGTTCGTGGCGAACTGCCGCGCGACGGCTTCCATGCCGAACGTCCCGCTGCCGGGGACGATCACGACGGACTTCGCGTTGTAGACTTTTTTCAGCGTGCCGGAGATGTCGCGCATGACGCCCTGAAAGCGTTGCGACATATGGTTGACCGATCGATCGGTGTACACCACCGAATATTCGAGGAGCCCCTCGCGGTCAACATCGGGAAGTAATCCTGGCATGCTCGCCTCCGGTGAAAGATGAACGATGAAATCTGGGCGAGCAGCGTCCGTCATGCGATACCGCGCTGCACCCATGCAATTGCGTTATTTTCTCGACGAAAGCAGATTCTAACGAAGGCCGCGCGCCGCTTGGGGCATATTTTGTCGGCTGCCCGGCGCCGGTGCGATGGGGCGCCGCTGCCATCAGGCGCGCCGCGCTGCAACGGAGCCGCCTCGGCCGCCGGCCGAATCGCCCGCCCCGTGGCCGTCTACGCCGGCCGTTGCGGCGCACGAAGCCCACGAAGCCCTGTTCCATGTGTGGGTAAACAGCACGGTCGGGGCATGCCGCCTACCATGTCGGCTCACCCTTCACGACAGAGTCTTCGATGATCCCCAACCGCGCGTCATCCCAGCAGCCGTCGACCGATCCCGCACTCGCCGAGCGCGTCGATGCGGTACTGTCCCGTCAACTCGACACGCACCGCCTCGTCGGCGCGGTCGTCCTGATCGCACGCGACGGCGAGCTCGTCTATCGCCGCGCGGCCGGGTTCGCCGACCGCGAAGCGCGCACGCCGATGCAAGAGGACACGCTGTTCAGGCTCGCGTCGGTGACGAAGCCGATCGTCGCGACGGCCGCCATGGCGCTCGTCGCACAGCACAAGCTGTCGCTCGACGACGACGTCACGCGCTGGCTGCCCGAGTTCCGCCCGGCACTGCGTGACGGCAGCGTGCCGGTGATCAAGGTGCGTCACCTGCTTGCGCATACCGCCGGCCTCGGCTATCGCTTCGCGGAAGCCGACGCGACCGGCCCGTATGCACGCGCGGGCGTCTCCGACGGGCTCGATGGCGCATCGATCACGCTCGCCGAGAACATGCGCCGGATCGCAAGCGTGCCGTTGCAGTACGCACCCGGCACCGGCTGGAACTACTCGCTCTCCATCGACGTGGTCGGCGCGGTGATCGAGGCCGTCAGCGGGCAGCCGCTCGCCGATGCGGTCGATGCGCTCGTGCTACGCCCGCTCGGCACCCGCGACACGGGATTCGTCGCACGCGACGCCGCGCGGCTCGCAACGCCCTACGTCAACGACACGCCGCAGCCGCACCGGCTCGCCGAGAACGAATCCGTACCCATCTTCGAAGGATCCGTCGGCGTGACGTACTCGCCGTCGCGCGCGCTCAACGCCGATGCATTCGCATCGGGCGGCGCCGGGATGGTCGGCACCGCCGGCGACGTGCTGAACGTGCTCGACACGCTACGGGCGGGCGGCGGCGCAGTCTTGCCGGCCGACCTGGTCGACGAGATGGGCCGCGTCCACACCGGTAACCTCGAGTTGCCCGACCTGCCAGGCGCGGGTTACGGGATCGGGTTTTCCGTGTTGCGCGATCCGCGCGCGGCGCTGTCGCCGGAGTCGCCGGGCACGTGGCGCTGGGGCGGCGTCTACGGTCATTCGTGGTTCGTCGATCGCGCACGCGGGCTCACCGTCGTGTCGCTGTCGAATACGCTTTACGAAGGGATGAACGGCCCGTACACGCTCGACCTGCGCGACGCGGTCTACGGCGTCGGCTGACGCGCGCAATACCATTGCACGCGCAACAAAAAAAGGCCCGACACAGTCGGGCCAATGAGGTGAGACACAAGGAGAATCCCGCCCACCACACCGGGCGGGTTACGCCGCGCTACACGACGTTCTTTTCGACGATCGGCCGGTTCTCCAGCACGCGCGACCAGCCGAGCGTCGACAGGTCGAGCGTGTCGTAACGCCCGCCCAGAATGAGTTCACTGACGCCGCGCCCCGTCGCCGGCCCTTGCTGCAGCCCGTGGCCGCTGTAGCCGTTCGCGAACACGACGTTATCGAGCTCCGGGTGATACCCGATGATCGCGTTGTGGTCGAACACGTTGTACTCGTAGTACCCGGACCAGCAGTTCTCCACGCGCAGCGCCTCAAATTCCGGCACGCGATTCGCGAGCGTCGGCCAGATCACCTCGTCGAACAGGTCGTGATCGACTTCGTCGAGCGGCAGGTCGTCCGGGTCGCGATCCGGGCTCGGCGACGTCCCGCAGATATACGTGCGCCCTTCCGGCCGGAAGTACACGCCGGTCGGGTCGATCAGCAGCGGGCATTCCGTGAGCTTCGCCGGCGACGACACGTTGAAGATGCTGCGGCGCCGCGCGTACACCGGAATGTCGATACCCATCATCGACGACAGCGTGCGCGTCCACGCCCCGGCCGCGTTGACGAGCGTGTCGCACGCATAGCGTTCGCCGTCGGCCGTGACCACGTGCGTCACCTTGCGGCCGTCGCGCAGCACTTCCTTCACATCGGACGGCACATAGCGCGCACCCAGCGCCTGCGCTTTCTTGCGCAGCGCCTGCACGAGCCCGTAGCCGTCGAACCAGCCTTCGCCGCTCACGCCATACGCGCCCGACACGAGATCGTCGACGTTCAGCCACGGAAACTTCGCGCGCAGCGCATCGCGATCCATCAGCCGGATGTCCGCGCCCAGGCTCGTCTGCAGCGCGTGGTTCTCGCGCAGCGTCGCATCGCCGGCCGGCGTCGCGAGGAACAGGTAGCCGCCTTCGTGCAGATCGATCGACGGCTGGTGGCCGTCCACTTCGAGGCGTTCACCGATCGTGCGCAGGAAGTCGATGCCGAACAGCGACATCTCGATCGACAGCGGCGTCGAGAACTGCTGGCGAATCGACGCGGCCGACAACGCCGACGACGATCGCGCATAGGTGGGGTCGCGCTCGATCACGGTCACGGAAACCGTGGGATCGGTGGCGCGCAGGAAATAGGCGATCGAGCTGCCGATCACACCACCGCCGACGATGACGACTTGAGAACTCACGACTGACTCCAGTTGCACATAAAGGGCGCGGCCAGCCGGCCCCGCCCGTGGGTTGTTCGTGCCGCGTCACGCGCGGCGTCGCGCGGGCAGACTCGTGCGGCTGCAACACCGGCGTGCGCCGCGATCGCAACCGATCGCTGATGGCATTTCAGCACGTCCGGCAGCGCCGCGAAAGTCCGCGCGCGCGGGTTGGGTTCAATCCGCCGATTTCGTCGTGACGGGCTGCCACGCGGCGTTCTTCACCTCATACAGCGTCGAGCTCGGGTTCTTCAGGTCGCCCGTGTTCGTGAACGCGATCGTGCCCGTGATGCCGTCGTAGCGCGTGCCCTTCAGCGCGCCGTTGAAATCGGCCGGCTTCGTCGAGTTCGCCTTCTGCATCGCGTTGATCGCGATCCACGTCGCGTCGTACGCGAACGGCGCGTACGCGAGCATGTCGATGCCGTACTTCTGCTTGAATTTCGTTTCGAACTGCTTGCCCTTCGCGAGACGCGACAGCGGCTGCCCGTATTCCCACACGGACGCGCCTTCCGCCGCATTGCCGGCCAGCTTGATGAAGTTCGCGTTCATCACGCCGCCGCCCGCGAGGAACTGCGCGCGGATACCGAGCTGGCGCATGCGCTTCACGAGCATCGCGGCCTGTGCGTCGAGGCCGCCGAAGAACACGAGATCGGCATTGGTGCTCTTGATCTTCGTGAGCTGCGCGCTGAAGTCCACCGCCTTGTCGTTCGTGAATTCGCGCGCGACGATCGTGCCGCCGTTCGCCTTCACGGACTTCTCGAATTCGTCGGCTTCGCCCTGGCCGAACGCGGTGCGATCGTCGATGATCGCGATGCGCTTCGCCTTGGTCACGCTCGCCGCATAGGCGCCTGCGTTGCCGGCGTTCTGCGTGTCGGTCGCGATCACGCGATATACGGTGCCGAGCCCGGCGCGCGTGATGTCGGGATTGGTCGCCGACGGCGTGATCATCGGAATGCCGGCCTTCGCGTAGATCTTCGAGGCAGGCAGCGTCGTGCCCGAGTTGAAGTGGCCGATCACGACAGCCACCTGCGCGTCGGCGAGCTGCTGCGCGGCCTGCACGCCGGTGCGCGGATCGCTCTGGTCGTCCTGCGACGCGACGACGAACTTCACGGGCTTGCCGCCCACCGTCGTATGCGCGGCATTCGCTTCGTCGACGGCCATGCGCACGCCGTTCTCGATGTCCTTGCCGTAGGCAGCGCCGCCGCCCGTCAGCGGGCCGGCCACGCCGACCTTGACGACCGTCTCCTGCGCATGAACCGCGCCGGTCTGGAGCGCGAGGATCGCGGCGGTCAGTGCGACGCCGGAAAGCGAACGAATGCGGAACGTCATGACAATCCTTGTTCTGGGGGCCGGGATGCAACGCGCGATCACCGCGCGTCGGCAACCTCCCGCGTGCCGGTCATCTCGTCCGCCACCGGGGCGTCATGCGACGCCCTTGCCGGCCGGTCGATCGCCGCGGCTCCGTCTCCGAAGAGCCTTTCATCGCGAAAGAGGTGAATGGATTGTGGATAGCCAATACCCGTGCAGCAAACGAAATATCGGAACTATGTTGTGAGGATTTGTCATCAAGTTCCGTGTTCGCGGGCGGCCCGCAGCCCACTTGACGGCGAGCCGTGCGTGGTCCGTTGCCGAGGAACGCCGCGCCGGCGCCCGTCCATCAAGGCCGGCCGTGGTCATGCCGGCGGCGCATCATCGTGGCGATGATGGCCCGGCCGGCCATCGCGACGCCGGCGGCGCCGCGTCATCGGTCAGTGCCGATCGGTGCCCGTCTGCTTGCGCACCGCATCGGCCGCCTCGCCGGCCTGCTCCTGCATCTTGCCGGCCGCTTGTTCGGCGACGCCTTCCGCTTCCGTCTTGCGGTCGCCCGTGACCTTGCCGAGCGCTTCCTTGACCGAACCCTTGACCTGCTTGAGCTTGCCTTCGATGCGATTCCTGTCCATGGTCGTCTCCTGCGACGGTTGGGGAGAGCCGGCGGCGTGACGGCCAGCGCCGCACCGCCGAGTGGACAGGATCGCAAGCGGGCGCCGCGCGCGGCAGATGCGGATGCACCAGCGCACATGGTGCATTCGTACCGACGGCGTCAGTCCTTGTCTTTCGCGACGCCCTTCTCGCCGCGCGCCCCATTCGCTTCGGATGCACCGACGATCCCGCGTTCGCGCGCCCACACGATCGCCTCGCCGCGGCTGTGCACGTCGAGCTTCGCGTAGATCGTCGCGACGTGATTGCGCACGGTGTTCGGCGCGAGCCCGAGGCGGCCGGCGATCTCCTTGTCTGCCAGGCCGTGGCACAGCAGGTCGAACACGTCGCGCTCGCGCGCGGTCAGGTCCGACAGTTGAGCGCCCGCATCCGGCGCATTCGCGCGCCGCACGTTCGCGAGCTTCTCGATCAGCGTGCGGCTGAACCACGACGCATCCTGCATCGCCGTTTCGATCGCGTAGACGAGCTCCATCTCCGTGCGCTTGCGATCGCTGATGTCGAGCAGCGCGACGAGCAGGCAGTCGCGCCCGTGGATCGCGACGGGGTCGGCCGACACGACGCAATCGCGCACGTCGCCTTCGCGCGTGCGAATCTGCACGTCGGCATTGCGCACGTTGCCGTCGCGCGCGAGCCGGCTTTCGATGCGCTGCCACGCGCCGCGTTCGGCCCACAGCCCGATTTCGTCCGCGGACTTGCCGAGCAGGTCGTCCTGCGCATGGCCCGTCATCGCGGCGAACGCGCCGTTCACGTCGAGCAATTCGAAGCGATCGGCCGTGACGATCGCCGTGGCGACCGGCGCCATCCGGAACGCCGTCGCGAAGCGCTCCTCGCTCTGCCGCAGCGCGCGCTCGGCCTGCTTGCGCGGCTCGAGATCCATGAACGTGAACAGCATGCACGCTTCGTCGTTCATGTCGATCGGCTGCCCGGCAACGACCACGGCCTTCGTGCTGCCGTCCGCGAGCTTCAGCACGGCCTCCATCTGCGGAATCGTCGCGCCTTCGCCCAGCCGCTCGATCGCGAGTTCGCGCCGCTCGGCCTGGTCGAGCACGTCGATCTCGTACACCGAGCGGCCGAGCACGTCGTCGCGCGCGTGGCCGGTCATGTCCAGAAAGCCCTGGTTGACCTTCACGTAGCGCAGGTCGTCGAGCCGGCAGATCACGGCCGGCGCCGGGTTCGCGTTGAAGGTGCGCTCGAAGCGCTCCTCGGCGCTCGCCCATTCGGTCGCGTCGTGCAGCACGAGCGCGAGGCAGTCGGGTTCGCCGGCCGCGTTCGTCAGCACGAGGCTGCGGATGCGGTGAACCCAGCTCACGGTTTCGTCGGCCGCCGATTCGACTTCGACCGTCACGTCGCTGAACTCCTCGCCCGCGATCACGCGATCCATCGGATAGTGGCCGTCGCGCACCGGGTGGTTGTTCCTGTAGCGCAGCCGGAAGCGCTCGCGGTAATCGGTGACGGTCGCGCCGAGCGCCTTCAGCTCGGTCACGCCGTGCATCGCCAGCGCGGCCTCGTTCGCCCAGACGATCCGCTGGTCGGGCTCGACCAGGATCACGCCCTCGGTGAGCCCCGCGATGATCTGGTGCAGCTGGCGCCGGTCGGTATGCGATTTCAGCGCCTGTTCGTTTACCTGTTCGTTCATCGAATGGTTGTCCCTGTCGTCTGCATGACCGCCGGCCCGGTTGCCGCTTCGTCGACACGCGCCGGCCGGCGCGTGTGGCGATGATCGCGTGCCGCACCGGTGCGCGACAGGCGCGGATGCACTATCCGCCATAGTACATTCGCACCGCGCGCGCCATCGTTCGGCACCCCGCCGATCCGCCGCGCATCCGCGTGGCCCGTCATGCCGCGCCGCGCGTGCGATGGATGCATGCCGCGCCGCTCTCCCGCCCGTCTCCCGCCTTTCACGACGCCCCGTGCAAACGCACTAGCCGATCAGGTGAATTTGCGCGATGTCCGCGCACGTTTGCATCGGTACGCTGGTCCTGCATCGGCGCTCATGCGCTGCCTTCCGAACCGCAGAGGAGAAGCACGATGAAGCTGCATCAGACACCCGATCCGACGCGGCCCGAACCGCCGCCTGACAGCCCGCCCGAACCGCCGCCCGGCACCGATCCGCCGGTGCCGCTGCCGCCCGACGTGCCGCGCCCGGACATCCCGCCGCGCGAGCCCGGCTACGACACGCCGATCGTCAGGTAGCGCGCTGCGACGTTCGCATTCATCGACTCATCACGCCACAAGCGAAGGAGAACATCCATGAACAAGACCCGACCCATTTCGACGCTGCTCGCCGTCAGCGCAGCTTTCCTGCTCGGCGCCGCGCCGCTCACGAACGCGGTTGCGCAGGACGCATCGACCGGCGACGGCATGAAGGCCGAATCGAACCAGCCCGTCTCCGACACGTGGATCACGACCAAGGTGAAGGGCCGGCTGGCCACGGTCGACGGCCTGAAGAGCGTCGACATCAGCGTGACCACGGTCGACGGCGTCGTCACGCTCACCGGCGTGCTGCCGACGAAGATCGCCGTGAAGAAGGCGATCGCCGTGTCGCGCGCGGTCAAGGGCGTGAAGCACGTCGACGCATCCGGCCTGAAGGCGAAGGCCTGACCTCCCGGCGCGGCACGCCGCCGCGCCTTTTATCCCCTGCATGACAAGGAGCACACGATGAACGAGGACAAGATCAAGGGCCAGTGGAAGCAACTCTCCGGCAAGCTGAAGGCCAAGTGGGGCAAGCTGACCGACGACGACCTGGCCGTCGCGGAAGGCAATCGCGAGTACCTGGCCGGCAAGATCCAGGAGCGTTACGGCATCGCCCGCGACGCGGCCGAGAAGCAGCTGAAGGAATTCGACCGCGAGCTGTGACGCGATCGCGCATTGATGCAACCGCCGCGGCGCCCAAGCGTCGCGGCCACCAGGACAACGACATGGGCAAATACCTGATCGCCTGGCTGCTCGGCGTGCCGGTCGGGCTGCTGGTGCTGTTCTACCTGATCACGCACGTCTTCTGACCGGGCCTGCTCGATCAAGCCGAACAATACAACTCGTTTTTCAGGGAGATAAGCAATGAAATTTCTTTCGATATCGGTCGCCTGCATCGCCTTGATGACCGCTTCGATCCCGGGATTTGCAGCGGGGTGCCTGAAGGGCGCGGCCGTGGGCGGGGTCGCCGGCCATGTAGCAGGGCACCACGGGGCAGTGGGCGCCGCTGCCGGTTGCGCAATCGGCCATCACCACGCGGCAAAGAAAGCCAAGGCGGCAAGCGCGGCGACAGCCGCCTCGCAATAAGAGACGACGAGGCGCGTCAACGTTCCTCGAAACCGCCGGCGTGGCGCCGCGTGCCGGATGCCGCGGGCAAAGGCATGGCCACCCGGTTTTCAACACGCTCGCCAATCCAGAAGGAATATCGTTCATGGACATGCATGGTCTGATCATATGGCTCGTCATTGGCGCCATCGCCGGCTGGCTCGCGGGCGTACTCGTCAAGGGCGGAGGTTTCGGCCTCGTCATCGACATCGTTGTCGGCATTTTGGGCGCGGTGATCGGCGGTTGGCTCGCCGGCTTGCTCGGTATCGGCTTCAGCGGGATTCTCGGCTCGATCGTCATCGCCCTCATCGGTGCCGTGATCCTTTTGCTCGTGATTCGCGTGTTACGTCGCGCAACGTGACAGGTCATCCGGCGCGCCGGACGCGAGGAGACGAGCCCGGCGTTCGACACCGGGCTCGCCACACTCAGTGCCCCTTGTAGAGTTCGAGCAGTTGGCTCTGCAAGGCCATCATTTCCTTGTCATGCTGCATTTGCATCTTTGCCATCGCTTCGTTGTGCGCCATATCCATCGCCATCATTTTTTGCTGGATGACGATGGCTTGTGTGCGCTGCTCGGGCGTGAGCTTGTCCATCATCATCATGGTCCAGTCGCTGGTGTGCGACATGTACGTGCCGCTGCGACCAATGCCACCGCCGTCTGCCTGCGCCGCACCGGCGACCAGCAGGAACGGAATGGCGCCACACAGCATGAGCTTGCGAATCGGGTTCATCCGGGTTCTCCTGTCAAGAAAGGACGTCTGGAAGCGCCCGTGTCGCATGCACGGGTTTCCTGAGCGCGTGTCATGAATGGCCAGTTCACATCAAGACCTCGTCCAATCAATCGACCGGGTGATCGAAAGGCTTCTCCCAGGCAAGCGCTACGACGAATCGGCTGACGAATGATGGTTCGACTGGCGTGCCTTTTGTCGTCCGGTACCGGTGGATGTGACACATCGCGTCGAGAATTTTTGGGCCGTGTAAACCCGCGAGCCCGGCCGTCGTGTCAATGACGACGTTTCCCCGACGTGGCAGACGCCGCCCTGAACCGCACGGAATTTCGTGGGCCTTGCGTTACTTCGCCGCGTTCGCGGTCATCTTGACGATGCCCTGCGCGTAACCCGCATCGAAACGCAGGTCGGTCACCCAGCGGCGCGGCGCCCGCATTCCCGCCCGCGTTCCACGGCATACTACGGCGACCGCCACGACGCCCGCGCGCCATCCGCCATGCCCCAGCCGCCCCTGCAGGACACCAACCATCCCGACTACGCGATCGCCGGCGACACCGTGATCCGCCGCGCGGACGGCCTGCCGCTGTGGGGCAAGGACGGCAAGCCGCTGCCGATCGAACAGCCGCACGCGTTCCGCTGCATCGGCGGCCGCTGGTTCACCGACGGCGTACACGTGATCGTGCAAGGGCAACTCGGCAGCGCGATGGTGATGCTGTACTACTACCGGATCGAGGACGCCGATCTCGCGACGTTCGAGATCCTGAACCAGCGCTACGCGCGCGATGCGCGGCAGGCGTACTACATCACCGGCCGGACGATCCGCACGCGCAGCCCGCACGCGTTCCGGCCGCTCGTCTACGAAACCTGGAACCGGCCGGCCGACGGCCGCGGCGTGACGTTCGAGACGTGCGAGCACGAGTACCTCGCCACCGACGACGAATCGATCTACATGAACGGCCGCCGCATCAACGGCTCGCATGGCGCGAGCGCGATCGGCTTCCCCGGCGGCTACTTCGCAGATGCCGATCGCGTGTACTACTACGGCCGGCCGAAGGACATCGATCGCGCGAGCTTCCTGTGCGGCCCCGACGAGGCCGGCTACCTGCGATGCACCGACCGGATCGGCCCGATCGAATCCGGCGAACGGCAGACGGTGCAGGAGACACGCCTGTTCGACGACTGGCGCAGCTTCTTCACGATGCGCCCCGACCTGCGGGATTACTGGTGGCATCGGCAGCAGCAGCCGGCGGCAGACTCGACGGTGCGGTTCCAGGACGCGACGCTGACCGGCTTCGATCCCGCGACCTTCGCTGCGCGCGAGACGCTGTTCGATTTCGGTTCGATCGACTGGCTGTGCGGCGACGCGCACGGCATTCACTGGGCGTACCGGACCTGTGCGGAAATGCCGATCGAGCTGACCCGCTTCTCCGACCAGCCGATCGATGCGCTGCGCGTGCTCGGCCCGCACTATTTCACCGATGGCGTCACGGTGTTCTACGCGTTCACGCCCGCCCAGCCGCAGCCGCTGCGCGGCGCCGATCCGGCCGCGTTCCGCGTGCTGTCGGGCGGCTGGGCGCGCGATGCGACGCGGGCGTTTCACCTCGGTGTCGTCAAGAAAGGCATCGACCCCGATCGGTTGCATGTCGAAGGCAGCTATGCGTGGGACGGCGAGCGCCTGTTCTGCGACGGCAAGCCGCTGCAGGTCGACGTGCCGGCCAGCGCGTTCCAGGTGCTGCACCCGACGTTCCTGCGCGCCGGCGACAAGCTGTTCTTCGGCCGCCGGCCGGTATCGACGAAGCGCGTACACCTGCCGACGCTCGAATTCCTCGACGACGATTTCGCGCGCGACAGCAAGCACGCGTATATCGTCGGCTACGTGAGCCTCGTCGAGATCGACGGCGCCGATCCGGCCACGTTCCGCGTCGTCGAGCCGGGGACCGCGGAGGACAGCACCCGTCGCTACGACGCGCGCACCTTGCGCGACGCCACCGCGCCGCGCGACTGACGCACGCCGCCAAACGCAATCGGGCGGGACGCTGTCGCGCCCCGCCCGATCGGTCATCCTTTCCATCGGCTGCGGCCCGCCGGCCCCGGCACGGCGATCACGCCGCCGCCGCATGCACCGCTGGCCGCTTCGCCGACGTTACTTCGCCGCGTTCGCCGTCATCTTGAAGATGCCCTGCGCGTTGCCCGCATCGAAGCGCAGGTCGGTCACCCAGCGGCGCGCCGCCTGGTCGAACGTGCGCTTGCGCGTGATGAACTCGTAGAACGAACCCGGCACGTTACGCTTCACCGTGCCGCCGTCGCGCGTGCGGAATTCGCGCTCGACGGTATCCGCGCGATACGCGGTCTGGAACACGCGGCCCGAGCGCGAGCGCTCGACTTCCGGCTTCATCGGGCGACCCTTCGCCTTCTCGTCGTCGGACAGCTTGAACACGTCGGCAACGCGGTCGGTCGCATGGTTGAACGCGTTGCCTTCGGTCGAGATCCACGCCATTTCCGCCGATTCGAGCAGCAGCGTTTCGTAGTCGAGTTCGTTCGGCAGGTCGTGCTGGCGCGCGAACGCCCCGACGATCTCCGGCAGCAGCGCATGCGCGGCTTCCAGCGACAGCCAGCCTTCGCGTTCGACTTCCCACAGCAGCGCGACGGCCGCCGGCGACAGCGGATCGCGCGACGTGCTCACCACATTCGTCACGGCCTGCTGGAATTCCTTCGAGAAACGCTCCGGATGCAGTTCGCTGACGAAGAACTGCGCGATTTCGTCCGGTGCATCTTCATGCGCATACGCGCGGCCCGTCATGCCGAGCTTGTCGAGCGGGTAGCGGCCGTTCAGGCGGAAGCCGAGCGGACGCAGGATGCGCGTGAACGCGGCCTCGCCCGGCGGCAGCGCGCCGGTGTTCGGCCAGCGCACCGTGCGCAGCGCGCCATGATCGAAATAGACCGAACCGCCGCTTTCGATCGCCTCGGCCGTATACGCCCGGCCGTTCGCCGAACGGTCGAGCAGCCCTTCGAACAGCGCCATGTTCATCGCCTGCGCGATTTCCGCGCGCGTCACGACGCCGTCTTCCCATTCTTCGAGGATGGCCGGCATGTTCAGGGTCGAGAACAGGGCGTCGGTCTTCGCCTGTCCCAGCAGCTTCGTCAGCAAGCTCTCGATATTCGGATTGCGCATCAGGATTCTCGTCTCGGGGGACCGCCGGCAAACGTGCCGGCAACTCGTCGGCCGGCTGCCCTGCGGGCGCCTGGCCTTGCGTGGAGAGCATTATTCAAAGGGTTGCAGCCGGGCGTAAAGCGAGATTAAATTGATACGTGATGAGTTTTTGGAATTATTGGCCGTCCCCGCCTTCGCCCGCCGGCCCGCACCGGGCAGGTCCGTTCGTCAGACGAATCGAACATCATGCGCAAATTCAAGATCCCCAACATGGGCGCGCTCGTGGCTTTCGAAGCCGCCGCGCGCCACGAAAGCTTCACGCACGCGGCCAAGGAGCTGTTCCTGACCGAAAGTGCGGTATCGCGCCAGATCGCGACACTCGAAGCGAGCCTCGGCGTGCGGCTGTTCGCCCGCGTGAAGCAGCGCGTCGTGCTGACGCGCGCCGGCAAGCTGTACGGCACGCAGGTGCGCCGCGCGCTGGAGGCGCTCGACCGCGACACGCTGTCGATCATCGCGCACGGCAGCGGCGGCGGCTACCTGGAGCTGGCGGTGCTGCCGACCTTCGCGTCGCACTGGCTGATCCCGCGCATCAAGAGCTTCTACGACCGCACGCCCGACGTGCGCGTGAACATGGGCAGCCGCACCGACCTGTTCTCGTTCGAGGACACCCACTTCGAGGCGGCGATCCACTACGGCAAGCCAACCTGGCCCGGCACGTCGTCGGATTACCTGTTCGGCGAGGAAGTCGTGCCGATCTGCTCGCCGGCGCTGCTCGACGGGCCCGTGAAAAGCGTCGAGGATCTGCTCGCGTACCCGCTGCTGCACTCGACGACGCGCCCCGGCGCGTGGGCGCAGTGGTTCGAGACGCACGGCGTCGAGGACATCCGCACGATGCAGGGCGTGCGCTACGAGCTGCACACGATGCTGATCAGTGCGGCCGCGGCCGGGCTCGGCATCGCGCTCGTGCCGAAATTCTTCGTCGAGGAACAGTTGCAGCAGCTCGGGCTGGTGGTGCCGTGCGATGCGGCAACCGTCGGCGATTCCGCGTACTACCTCGTGTATCCGACGGAGTTCAGCCACAGCAAGCCGCTGGAGCTGTTTCGCGGCTGGCTGCTCGAGCAGGCGAGCGCGTATGCGGCGCCGGATTTCGATGCGAATGGCGGCGATGTGGAGGACGACGAGGACGACGAGGACGTCGAGTAACGGCGCGGTCGCGCCAGCCTTATGGTGCGGCGGCCTCGCACGCGTGTCGCGTCGGCGGGCTGGCCTTCACCACTTTCACCAGCCGTGCGTGATCGGGCTCTTCCAGCCCCGGGCACACGGTTTCCAGATCGCGGATCACGACCGTTGCACGCCCGTCGAAGCGGCATACGCCTTCGGGTTGCGCGGCGGGGAGCCGCAGTCTGCGCCGTGCATCGCTCTGGTTCGTGAACTGGATCACACCGGCGCGTTGAGAACGGTCCGGCAAGCGCCGCGCCGAAGCGTCGTCCTCATCGAACCACACGTCCGCCCCGATTGATTCGTCGCCGTAATCGAGCGCGTAACGGCCCGACAACGTGATCGCACGGCCGACGTACACCGAATGGCATTCGGGTTCGGCGTCGGCCGGAATCGTCTGCGCGTGCGCCGCGGCCGCGCCACCAGCCAGCCCCAACACGGCGCACAGCACTCGGGTGCGGCCGGCCATGCTCGAAAGATCAAACGCTTGGCGAATCATGGGCAGTGAGATGCGGATCGTCGTGACGAAGATCCGCATTGTCACCCGGCGCACGCATCACGTGCATCACATGTGCCACTTCACCGTCGCGGTGAGCGTGCGCGGATCGCCGGGCATGTTGTACAGGTCCGCATTGCCGTGCGCTGCGATGAAATAGCGGCGATCGAACAGGTTGTCGAGCGTGAGCGTCACGTCGACTTTCTTGCAGCGGTAGCCGGCGCCCAGGTTGAACACCGTGAACGACGGCAGCGTGACGAGGTCGCTCGCCGACGTGTAGCGCGCCGACTGGAACTGCATGCCGGCCGCCGCATAGAAACCGTACGGCAACTCGCGCTTGAGCCAAAGGTTCGCGCTGTGACGCGGCATCAGCCCCGGCGTGTTGCTCGACACCGCGACACCGGCCGCCGTCGATTGCGCGGAACCGTCGACCGTCCCGTTCAGGTACGCGTAGCCCGCGTACACCGACCACTTCGGCGCGATCTCGCCGGTGAAGCCGAGTTCCATCCCGTGCACGTGCTGCGTGCCGATCGGCAGCGCATAGCCGGGATTCGCCGGGTCGCCGATCTGCTGGTTGGTCTGGCGCATGTCGAACAGCGCGACGCTGGCCGTCGCCTTGCCGCCGAGGTCGAAGCGCGAGCCGACTTCATACGCGGTGGTCTTCTGCGGTGCGAGCGCGGCGCCGTTCGAGAACGCGCCGGCGCTGATCAGCGTATCGGCGAGCGGCGAGAACGACTGGCTGAACGAACCGTACAGCGTCAGCCAGTCGAGCGGTTCGTAGATCAGGCCGACGCGCGGGCTCCACGCGTGATCGGTGCGGTCGAGGTTGACGTTCGACGACGTGTAGTCGTGGCGGATCTGGTTCAGGTAGTCGAAGCGCAGCCCTGCGAGCACCTTCCAGTGTTCGGTCAGCGAGATCAAATCCTGCGCGTAGACGCCCGCGAGCCCGACGACGGTCGACGCGTTCGTCTTCGCCCGCGCGCCGGTCGGCACGCCGGGCAGGACCACCGGCTGCGGGTTGTAGAGATCGTAGGTCGCGACCTTCGACACGCTGTAGATCGTGTCGAACTTCTGCTGCTGCGACAGCTCGAGCCCGTACAGCAGCTCGTGGCGCATGCCGAACAGCGACGTCTTCTGCGTGAGCTCGAACATCCCGTCGATGCCGTGGTCGGTGCGCTGGCGGGTCGACTGGTCGAGCGTCACGACCGGGTGCGCAGCGGTCTTGATCGGCTCGTACGTCACGTAGTTCTTGCGTTCGAGCGAGAAGTCATACGCGCGGATCGCGCCATGGAACGACAGCGAATCGCTGAAGCGGTGATCGAGCGACACCGTCGCGCTCTTCGCGGAGATGTCGTTGTACGAGCTGTTCGCCGCGTCGGCCGGCCCGTAGACCGTGTTGATCGGCACGTCCACCGGCCGGCCGAGGTACGCGGGAATGCCCTGGTCGGACGTGCGGCGGTCGTGCAGGTAGTCGAATTCGACGTTCAGCACCGTGTTGCTGTCGAGCTTGAACTGCGCGGACGGCGCGATCGCCTGGCGATTGAGCTGGAACTGGTCGCGGAAGCTGTTCGAGTTCTCGGCCGCGCCGGTGATCCGGAAACGCGCCGCGTCGTTCGCATTCCAGCCGAGGTCGAATTCGCCGCGCCGCTCGCCGCGCGTGCCGAGCGTCACGCCCACGTCGCGCACCGGGTTCGCGTCGGGCCGCTTCAACACGCGATTCACGATGCCGCCCGCCGAGCCGCGCCCGTACAGCACGGCCGCCGGCCCCTTCAGCACTTCGACGTGATCGACGTTCGACAGGTCGCGATAGTAGAGCGCATCGTCGCGGATGCCGTCGACGTACTGGTCCGTGATGCTGTTGAAGCCGCGGATCGTGATCTGGTCGCGCTGGCCGTCGCCGACCGAAAAACCGACGCCCGGCACGTTGCGCAGCGCATCCTGCATCGACGTCGCGTTCTGGTCCTCGATCACCGCGTGCGGCACGACGTTCACCGTCTGCGGCACGTCCATCAGCGACATGTCGGTCTTGGTCGCCGCGCGCGAGTGGCCGCCGTCATACGACGCATGTTCGGCAGCCGCCTTGACGGAGATCGCGGGCAAGGTCGCCGCGGCGTCGCTCGCCTGTGCGAAGGAGGTGCGTGCGCCGGCCAGCGACGTGGCGATCAGCAGCGCATGGCACGCGCTCTTGTTGAGTTTCATCGTTGAAGTAGAGGCTGAGGGAAAACGGCGAACGGAAACGCATCCGGCCAACGCGCGAACCACGCTGTGGATCGGCCGACGACATCCTTTCCGTGAAAAGAAGCGGCGCGCGAGGGATCGCCTCGTCGCGCGGGCGGGCCGGTGAACGGCCGGCGCGGGTGGCGGCCGGCCGGCAGGAGCGGCACGAAAGCAGCCGTGACGCTCCGTCACGGCTCGTAACGGAGCGAAATATTAAACGAGAATGATTCGTATTTTTAGTTAATTTTTAACGTGTCGCCTGCCCGCAACGTGCACGCGCGCAGCGCTCTGCATTCCTGACGAATACCTTTCTGCTTTGCGCTTTTATGCGGTCGGATCGTAATAAAAACGAAAGAAATTCTTCGACCACTTCAGGCGATGAAGGGCCGGGCAACAGGCAGGATTCGGGAGACGACGACGAAAGGACTGGAGAGGATCACGAAGCATCCGTCGAAACAGACGGAACGCATTCGAAGTCCGGCGCGCGCCGGACCGGGCAACCCCGACCCGGCGCTCCGGGCAGCCGACCTCGCATCGGCAGTGCGGCGGACCTTCTTCTGTTCTTCACTACATATGCTCTCAGGTTCACTTCATTTTTTTCTTCGCCGCGCCGGGCCATTATCCGCGCAATCCGGCCCAAGGGAAACGTTTGCGGGCCTGGTTGGCGTGTTATACCAAGCATTCGGCAACAGTCTTTCTAAATGCTTACGGCGCATGCGGCTCCGTTCGGCAAATCTTGCATTCGCGCCGGCGTTCCTTTTTAATGGAACTGGTTCCATTCGCTGATTCGGCCATGGCCACGCGTGACGCGTCGTCGTCCGCGCGTCATCATGCCGATTCAGGATCGAGGATCACCCCGCTCAGGATTCGCATCGCCCGTCCTTCCCGGACACCCTGTCAAACGAGACCGTCATGCCCGATTCCGCCTCCCTGCAGCAGTTGTTTCCCGCCTTTCAGGACATCCCCGCCGAGTACCGGCTGACTTCACCGATTCACCAGCGCTTGTCGCTCGTCGACGGCGAGTTACGGCCGTGGGACGGCGCGACCAAGACCGTGCTGTCGCCGGTGTGCGTGCGACAGGCGGACGGCAGCGTCGAGCAGGTCGAGATCGGCAGCTACCCGGTGATGGGTGAAACGGAAAGCGACGCAGCGCTCGACGCCGCGGTGCGCGCGTACGACGCAGGCCGCGGCGAGTGGCCGACGATGAAGGTCGAGCAGCGCATCGCGTGCATGCAGGACTTCATCAAGCGGATGGTCGCGCAGCGCGAGCTGGTGGTGAACCTGATCATGTGGGAGATCGGCAAGAGCCTCGCCGATTCGCAGAAGGAGTTCGATCGCACCGTCACGTACATGACGCAGACGATCGACGCGCTAAAGGAGCTCGACAACGCGAATTCGCGCTTCGTGATCGCCGAAGGCACGATCGGCCAGATCCGCCGCACGCCGCTCGGCGTCGTGCTGTGCATGGGCCCGTACAACTATCCGCTGAACGAGACCTTCGCGACGCTGATCCCCGCGCTGCTGATGGGCAACACCGTGGTGTTCAAGCCTCCTCAGTACGGCACGCTGCTGTTCGAGCCGCTGCTCGAAGCGTTCCGCGACGCGTTCCCGAAGGGCGTGATCAACACGATCTATGCGCCGGGCGCGGTGGTCGTGCCGCACATGCTCGCGTCGGGCAAGATCAACGTGCTCGCGCTGATCGGGTCGAGCAAGGTGGCCGACCATCTGAAGAAGCAGCACCCGAAATCGCACCGGCTGCGCGCGATCCTCGGCCTCGACGCGAAAAACGCGGCGATCGTGCTGCCCGACGCCGATCTCGACCTCACCGTGAAGGAATGCCTGCTCGGCGCGCTGTCGTTCAACGGCCAGCGCTGCACCGCGCTGAAGATGCTGCTCGTGCACCGCTCGATCGTCGACGAATTCCTGAAGCGCTTCACCGCCGCGCTCGAACAGCTGAAGATCGGCATGCCGTGGGAGAAAGGCGTCAGTATCACGCCGCTGCCGGGCATGCATCGCACGGCCTATATGACGGATGCAATCGACGACGCGAAGGCCAAGGGCGCGCAGGTCGTCAACCATTCGGGCGGCGAGTTCAGCAAGACGCTGTTCTATCCGGCCGTCGTGTATCCGGTGTCGGAAGGGATGAAGCTGTACCGCGAGGAACAGTTCGGGCCGATCATTCCGGTGGCGACGTTCGACGACGTCGACACCGCGCTCGATTACGTGACGACGTCGGATCACGGCCAGCAGGTCAGCATCTTCGGTTCCGACCCGGCGCAGATCGGCGCGCTCGTCGATCCGCTCGTGAACCAGGTGTGCCGCGTGAACATCAACTGCCAGTGCCAGCGCGGGCCCGACGTGTTCCCGTTCGCGGGCCGCAAGGATTCGGCGGAAGGCACGCTGTCGGTGAGCGACGCGCTGCGCGCGTTCTCGATCCGCTCGATGGTCGCGGCGAAGCAGACCGACAGCAGCAAGCAGCTGCTCGATTCGATCGTGTCGGATCACTACTCGAAGTTCATCAATACGGGCTTTATTTTCTGAAGCCGCTCTGATTCGGGCGCCCTCCGCCGCGCCTCAGTGCGGCGGAGTCGTCGGATCGAGCATGCATATCACCTCATCCGCCTCCTGTCAGATCGCACCCGGCCTCGCGCGCAGGCTGTTCACCAGTGTGTCCCATACTTGCAACGCGCCCGCTTCATCGACCGGCGAGGTGGCTTTCTCAGGTGGCAGGTCGCCGCGCGCGGGGGCGCCCAGCAGCAGTTCGACCGATGTGTGCGGCTGCTCAACCGTCGCGGGATTCCCCGGCGCGAGCAAGTAGAATCGATAGACCGTGACCGCGCCATCCCTGAGCGCAAACAGCACCTCCTCCGCGTCCATGCCGGCGACTTGCCGTTTGCCTCGGCGCAGGATGCTGTAGTGTCCCGGCATGCGATTGAGCGTCGCGCGCAGATTGCGAGTGAGCGGCTGCTTCAGATCTTCGTCTACCGCATCCCGCAGCTTGATCACGAGCAGCGCCGGTCGGCCCGGCATCAACGCGAACGACTGACTGACTTCTTCCGAGTAAGTCGACGGGCCCGTGACGATGCCACCATCGAAACAGAAACCCGATTCCGTCGGCACGGCCCAGTTATCGCGCACCTTGATGCGGCGGTAGGTATCGTCATAGATGCTTTCGGCCCGGTCCAGCACATCCGCACCGATCAGGCTCGTCGTCTGGACGAGCGTGCGGTTCGCGAACAGATAACCTTCCGTATCGAACGGCAAGGCGACAGCTTTCGCCACCGCGTCGTTGAAGACGAAAACCCGTGAGTGCGACACCGGCGAGAAGGCCTTTTCCAGCGACATGCGTCCCGTCTGCTCCTGCAGATCGACGGGATTCACCCGCTGTTTGGTGCGCAGTTCTTTCTCCCGCGCCGCGACTTTGGCGTCGTAGTCCTCCACTGACACATCGTGCGTCGTCACCAGCTTGTCGCCGCGGTACTCGTAACTCTCGTTCGAGATCTCGCTCGAGACGGGCCGGTCGAACATAAGGCGACCGATGCACCACGGACGCAATTCCGATAACAGGGGATTGTTCATCCCGGGTTCCACGGCATACGCAAACGCGCAGGCGCACAGCCCCGCCAGCAATAGCAGCGAACGAACAAAACGCGCCATCACGATCCTCCCCGCACATTGATATCTTTCATTGTCTGCCCCCTGTTGCCGAGAAGCACCCGGCGCGTCCATGTTTGGCGTGAAGCAAGCCTCGACACCGATATCTTTCGTGACTATAGGCGAGCCCATGACGTCCGGTATGCAATTCACCGGAATCATGGGGTGCAGATCTTGAAGTGCATCGATGGACGCTTCAAGTTCGGAAGCGCGCCGTTCGCAAAAAAGCCGCTGCACATGCCCGTGCAGCGGCTTTTTCTTGGCCTGCGCGTGACTACGCCCGAACCGGGAACGTCAACGCATCCAGCGCCAGCGGCCCGCCGGTCAGCTGAACCGGGCCTTCATCGCCGATCAGCACCGTATCGGAATGACGGAACCCGCCGACACCCTCGATGTAGATGCCCGGCTCGATCGTCAGGCACATCCCCTTCTCGATCGGCCGGTCGTAGCCTTCGGCGAAGAACGGCGCCTCGTGCGCGGTGACGCCCATCCCGTGCCCGGTCCGGTGCAGCATCCGGTCGCCCATCCCCGCGCGGCGGAAATAGTCGTTGACCTTGCGATCGACGTCGCTCAGCAGCGCGCCCGGCATCGCCGCGTCGAACGCGATCCGCCGCCCTTCCGACATCACGTCGAACGCGCGTCGCGCCGCGTCGGGAACGTGGCCGAGGAAGAAGGTCCGCTCGACTTCCGCGCCGTAGCCGTTCATCACCGCATTGACGATCGACACGTGCGGGCCGCCCTCCTCCATCCGCATGTCGATGTTGCTGAAGTTGTGCGGATCGTGCGACACGCTGCCCGGCTGGAACACCGCGACGATCCGCGTCGCCGACGGGTTCAGCGACGGATCGTCGGCCAGCAGCCGCTGCATGATGTAGCCGCGAATGCGCGACGACATCTCCGCCATCCCGAGGCCCGGGCGCGCTTCGTTCAGCAGCAGGTTGTGCGCGTCGGTCGCGATCCCGCACGCGTACACGTGGCGGCTGATCTCGTAGTCGGACTTGATCATCCGCACGTCGTCGATGACGTCGATGCATACGCGCTCGCCCGGCGTCTGCGCATAGACCTGCAACGGACACACCGACTCGACGCCGACTCGCTCGCCCGGCCCGAACAGCGCCTTGAAACGGTCGCTCCATTCGCGCCCGGCCGGCGCCGGGAATTCGAAGTAGGGAATCAGCTCGAGTTCGCCGATCGAGCGCGTGCGCACATGCGGCTGCTCGAGCTGCGGCACGACGAATTGCGGTGGGCCGCTGCGCGAGATGACCAGCACGAACGGCCGCTCGTGAACGATGTTCGCGAAGTTCGTCAGGTAGTAGATGTTGTCCGGCGAGAACGCTACGTAGCGATCGAGGCCGGCTTCCGCCATGCGTGCGCGCACGCGGTCGAGGCGTCCTTTGAGTTCCGCCTCGCTCGGCGGCGCGAAGGTGGGTGTGAGCTTCATGCGTGACTTCTCCTGTTGAGGGTGAGGGGGCGGCCGCATGGGCCGGTTAATGCGACATCGCCATTCCGGTGCACTCTATTCATTCGTTATCCTCTATTTCATCGAAGCGAACATCGACTGAATCCGGCTCGCTTATTCGCTCGGCATGCGCCGGAACCCGAGCAGCGCGACCAGGCTCACGACCGACATCGCGACGATGTACAGCGCCGGCGACGCCTTGTTGTGCGTGGTTGCGATCAGCCACGTGACGATCAGCGGGGAAAAACCGCCGAAGACCGTCGTCGGGATGTTGTACGACACCGCAAGCCCGGTGCTGCGCACCGCGGCCGGGAATGCCCGCGCGGACAGCGCGGGCACCAGCCCGACGAGCACGCCCATCGGCGCGGCGGCAGCGGCCTGCATGATCAGCAGGTTGCGCAGCGAAGGGCTCGCGATGACCCACAGATAGAGCGGCAGCGTGATCGCGGACAGCACGACGATCGCGGCGGCGACCATCGCGACCGGCCGGCGCCAGACGTCGCCGAGCAGGCCCGCGACCGGCGCGATCGCCACCATCACGATGCCGGCGACCGTCGTGCTCATGAACGGCGCGGACATCGGCAACCCGAGCTGCTTCACCGCGAATGTCGGCATGTAGATCAAATACATGTAGAACGCGGCCGTACTGACGATCGTCACGCCGATCGCCGCGAGGAACGACGCGAGGTGCTCGCCGAACAGGCGCTTGAGCACCTGCGAAACCGGCAGTGCTTCGCCGTGCACGAACGCATCGGTTTCCGACACGCTCCTGCGGATGTAAAAGCCGACCGGACCGATCAGCAGGCCGACCACGAACGGCACACGCCAGCCCCAGCTTTCGAGTTGGTGCGCGCTGAGCGACGTCGTCAGGATCGTGCCGATCGTGCCGCCCAGCACGATGGCCAGCATCGTGCTCGACATCTGCAGGCTCACGAAGAAATGGCGTCGATGCGGCGGCGCCTTTTCCGCGAGGAAGGCAACGGTGCTGCCGAATTCGCCCGATGCCGCGAAGCCCTGCACGAGCCGCGCCAGCACGAGGATCGTCGCGCCGAGCCAGCCGGCCTGCGCATACGGCGGCGCCACCGCGATCGCGGCCGTGCCGGCCAGCATCAGCCAGATCGTCATGGACATCGCCGCCTTGCGGCCATACCGGTCGCCGTACAGCCCGAGCACGACACTGCCGAGCGGCCGCACGACGAACCCCACGCCGAAGGTCGCCGTCGCGAGCAACAGCGACCCGACCTGCCCGGCCACCGGGAAAAACAGCTTCGCGATCACGCTGGCGAAATAGCCGTAGATCACGAAATCGAACCATTCGAGCGCGTTGCCTGCGGCGGCCGCCGCGACGTCGCGCATCGTGCCGGCCCGCGCAGACGGCTGCGCCGCAACCGAAAGGCGATCGAGCGCGATGGCGCCGGCCGGATTCACTGCATCCTCTTTCATCGTTTGTCTCCTCCACCTGCTGGCTGCAGTGGTTTCGTGCTCATGTTCGATGCGCACCGTTACCGCGTCCAACGGATTTCCGGAATATGATCATCACCAACGTGAATAATGGTGCGAACGCGACGCGCGGCTTCGTCGCGTCGCCGGCCGGCTCGCGGCAAGGGCAAACGCGGCCTTGCCCGGACGGCCCGTCGCCCTGACACTGGCCGCCACGATGATCCGGTTCCCGACGCCACGCGCAGGATGCCGGCCCCCGAATGGGAGATGTGCGATGAAGGATGTGTTCCGCCAGCTCGACCTCAACCTGCTGCGCGTGTTCGCGGCATTGATGGCCGAAGGCAACGTCACGCGCGCCGCCGAGCGGCTGGCGCTTTCACAGTCGGCGGTCAGCAATGCATTGCGCAGGCTGCGCGAATCGCTCGGCGACGTGCTGTTCGAGAAGACCGTGTCGGGTGTGAGACCGACCGCGCGGGCGCGCGAGCTGTGGTCGGCGGTCCAGCCGCACTTCGACGCACTGAAGCAGGCGATCTCGCCCGACCAGTTCGACCCGCAAGAGCATCGCGGCACCTTCACGATCGCGATGTCGGACTACTCGGTCGAGCGCATCATGCCGCGCCTCGCGCACTTCATGGGCGAGCATGCGCCATCGATGCGGATCGAGCTCACGCCGTTCAGCGTCGCCGACCTGCCGGCCATGTTCGACCGCGGCGGTGTCGACCTCGCGATCGGCGGGTACCTGAACGACTCGAGCCCGAGCAGCGGCGTGCGCACGCACGAGATGTGGCCGATCCACTGGAGCTGCCTGATGCGCAAGGATCACCCGCTCGCGAAGGGGCCGCTTACGCTGAAACGCTTTCTCGCGGCGCGGCATCTCGACGTCGGGTTTTCCGGCATGCGGGTGCCGGTGTACGACAGCCTGCTCTCCGCGCACGGCCTGCAGCGCAATCTCGTCCTCACGCTGAATGCGTACTCGCCCGCGCTGGCGATCATCCGGGAGTCGGACTTCATCGGCGTGCTGCCGACCACGCTGCTCGATCTGTCGATCCATGAAAAGGAACTGGTGTCGCGGCAACCGCCGGTGCGCATGCCCGCTCGGCCTTACTGCGTGATCTGGCATCAGCGCTGGGACAGCCATCCCGCGCACCGCTGGCTGCGGCAGACGATCGTGTCGCTGTTCACGCGCCCGGCGGAGCAGCCGGGCGACGCCGTGCGTTCGCCCAAGCGACGCGCCGCCCGCCAGCGCTAGATGCGCGGGCGTGCCGCCTCACACGTTCGACACCAGCAGCCGGATCCCGGCCACGCCGAACACGACGGCGAGACACGCTTCCATCGCACGCCGGCCGCGCACGTAGAGCCGGCGCGCACCGTCCATCGAGAACACGAGCGCATAGCCGCCGAATACCAGGCCCCCGATCACGAGGCAGCCCGGCACGACGGTGCCGTGCGACGCGCCCGCACCGTTCGACGACAGCGCGACGATCGACACCCACACGAGGATCGCTTTCGGATTGGTCAGGTGCAGCATCGCGCCGCGACCATAGAAGCGCGACAGACGTTGTTCGCCCGCCGCGTTCAGCGACGTCGCCGCCTTGCCCGACCACGCCGTGCGCCCCGACTTGAATGCGAGCCACAGCAGGTACAGCCCGCCGAAGAGCTTGATCGCGACCAGCAGCTTCGACCACGCCAGCAGCGCGGCCGACACGCCGAGCGCCGCCACCGTCGCCCAGAACATCGACCCGGAAATGACGCCGAGCGCAAACGCGAGCGCCGCCTTGCGGCCCTGGTTCGCGGCGACCGACATGATCGCGAGATTGCTCGGCCCGGGGCTGGCGGTGCCGATGAAATAGGCCGTGTAGGCCAGCAGCAGGTTGGCCGAGAAGAAGGCGTGGACGCTCATGTCGAACCTCGCAGGGATGATCAGGGGATTGTTGGCAAATGCGCGCCGTCTGCCCATGCACAATTGGCCGGCAATTCGCTGGGCCAGTTGGACAGCGCGCGCAACCGGATCGCCGCGGGCAAATCCGTCTCGGATTTGAAACACCCGTCACATTCGCGGGCGGCGCCCGCCGCCCCGGGGCGAAGGTCCCGTCGCACCGCGTCCGGCCGGCCGAACGCCTGGCAGGCGCAGGCGGAATGCACGGGCCGCCGCGGGTCGCGTGGTTCGTCGCGGAAACGCGTCACGTGATTTAAACGGGCGTTACGTTACATCCGTGAAGCATTTCGCCTCGGCGAGCCGCCCCGGGTATCCGGTCGTCGTTACATCGCGCATGTAGATGGCAGCCTCGATCACCGCCCCCACCCAGCACCGGCGGGACTCGCCGCCCCGCGTCGCAGCGCCGCTCAACAATACTCAACAATCGTCTCGCGAGGCTGGTACGGAACCTGCATGCCATTCTGGTAACAACCGCGCCGGTCACCGCGCGAACACGAACCCACCTTCGGGCGCATCCACCGGATACGTCCGAACGATCCGAGCAAGTTACGAGGCCCTTCATGGATGCGCTGCCCAATTCGTCCGACACGTCGTTCCAGCTCTTTCTCGCGAAGCTGCTCGAACAGCCGTTGCCCGACTGGACCGAAAAACAGCAGATGGAACTCGAGATGGCACGCTCGTTGTCCACCGAAATGGTTCACCTCGCCGAGGACATGCGCGGCCACACGCCCGATCTCGCGCGCTGCCTCGTGCTGCTGCGCTACGCGAAGGTGCTCGACTTCATGCTGACGTCGCTCGCCGCGCACCGCGACATTCATCCGCAGACGCTGCGCACGCTGTTCCGGCTCGCGAACCTGAAAGTCGACGATGCGTATCCGGCCTGAGCCGGCGCAATGCATCGGCTGCCGCGGGCGTCGCGCACGGCCACGGCGGCCCTTCCCGATTCGCGGCGCGCACATGCCCGATGACCTCGCCGCATGATCCCCAGGAATCGGAAATCCCGACTGGCCGGCGCACTCGGCGTGTTCGTGAAACGCTACGGCCGCAAGGCGCAGAAGCATCTCGACCCGAACGATCGCCGCTACGATCACGGCGTCGAGCGGACGATGCGGCGCTTGTCGCCGGCCGACCTGTCCGATCTGCTGGCCGACGCTGACGGCACCGCGGACGATACCGAAGCCGGTTTCGCCGAAGAGAGACGCACGCCGTGAACGCTGTCGACTTCGACCAGATCTGGCCGGCCATCTGCGAAACCCCTGCCTGGTCCGTGACGAAAGGCCAGGGCAGCTTTCTCACGTTCGAATTCGGGCAACCCGCGCTGCATATCAGGGAGCCGCTCGCCGGCTCGCCCGGCCTGTCCGCGACGGCGCGGGACCAGCTTGCATCGCGGCACGTGACGGTCGCCGGCAACGGGCATCTGTGGATCTGCTACTGCCATTGGTCGATCGCGCTCGACGGGCACGAGCTCGCGCACAGCGAATCCCGATCCGGCGACATCGCGGCCGCCGCGCAACGGCTCGACGGGCAGATCCTGCAGTCGGTCACGCCCTGCGCGCAGCCGGGTTCGTGGGCGTTCGATTTCGACCTCGGCGGCAAGCTGACGACCTGGCCATACGGCGACGATCCGGCCGACGAACAGTGGCATCTGTACGACCGGCGTTCGGGCAACGTGCTGACCGCCCGAGCGGACGGCACCTGGTCGTATGGCCCGGCGAACGCGCCGCCCGGCAGCGGATTGTTCGGTTCCGAATAGCCGCCCGCGTGCTTTCGTCCGCGTCCGGCAGCACGCCGGGCTGATGCCGCTCATCAGCGTGGCGGCCGGCTCCTCCCCGCAAACGGAGGTACAATCGCGCGCCATGAACGCACTTCGCCGCTTCCTGCTCCGGCAAGGCGTCGCGCGACAGCTTCTGTGGGGGTTCCTCCTCGTGACGCTGCTGTCCCGCGCGCTGATGTCGGGCGCCGTGATGCTCGATCCGGACGGTCCGGATGCGGGCTCGGTGGTGCTGTGTTCGGGCCGCGGCCCGCTGATCGTCAACGTGGCCGCACTCGCCGCCCGTTTCGATGCCGGCGCGCCGATCACACCGGCCAACGATGCGCTCGCACTCGCCGATGCGCTCAAGCATGACGGGCATGCCGACAACACGGCCTCGTCCGGCAACGGCGACAGCCTGTGCGCATTCGGTGCCGCACTGTTCACGGCGCTGGCGTCGTTCGTGCTGCTGGTGCTGCTGTTTCCCGCCGCCGCGCCGCGGCGCTTCCGGATTCGCTTCGACCGTATTCCCATCGTGCGATCGATCTTCGACGATCGCCCACCCTCCCGCGCGCCTCCCCTGTTCTGCTGACGGTTCCGCCCAGTGGCTCGTGCACGTCGACGTGCGCGGGCCCGCATGCCGTTCGTCTCACACGACCTGATTCAAGCGTTCACCCGCCTGCCCGCCTCGCGCGGGCGACGCCGTCATGCGCCGCTTCTGCGCATGACGCCGCGCCGCCCGTTTCGTCGATGCCGGCCGGCGGGCGCAACGCGCGTTGACGTCCGCCGGCTCGCACCGGCGCGGCCGCTCAACGAACCCGAGGAGCTGACACCATGTCGACCACCGTCGAACGGGCGATCTCGCCCGCCCAATCCACCCACGCCGGCTACCGGACGCTCTGGCGCTGGCACTTCTATGCCGGCCTGTTCGTCATGCCGTTCCTGGTGGTCCTCGCGATCACCGGAACGCTCTATTGCTTCCAGCCGCAGATCGAGCCGCTGCTGTATCCGCACCGGCTGGTCGTCGAGCCGCGCACCACGCCGCGACTCGATGTCGACGCGCTGCTCGCGAGCGCGCGCACCGCGATGCCGGCCGGCGCGACGCCGGTGTCCGTGCAGGTCTCGACCGCGCCGGACCGCAGCGCCGAATACGTGTTCCGGCTGCGCGACGGCCGCCGCGAGAGCGTGTACGTGAACCCATACGACGGCAGCGTGCTCGGCACGCTGAGCGTCGAGAACCGCTTCATGCAGATCGACCGGATGCTGCATCGCAAGCTGCTGCTCGGCAAGACGGGCGAGTTGCTGATGGAGCTCGCCGCGTGCTGGACCTTCGTGATGATCGGCACCGGGATCGCGCTGTGGTGGCCGCGCGGCGCGGCACGCGTCGGGCAAGCCCTGCGCCCCGACCTGTCGCTGCGCGGCCGGCCGCTGTGGAAAAACCTCCACGCGACGGCCGGCATCTGGCTCGCGGCCGGCACGGTCGCGTTCATCCTGACGGGGCTGCCGTGGTCGGGCTCGTGGGGCAAGAACTTCAAGGCGCTGGCCGCGACCGTCAACCTCGGCGCGCCGGAAGGCGCCTGGGGCGGCGGGTCGGTGCGCTCGACGCGCCCGGGTGCCGCCGCGGTGCCCGCACCTGCCGAGGCCGCCGCGCCGGCCGGCCATCACCACGAATCCGGCGAGTCGATGCCGGGGATGGTGATGGACGACCTGCCGTTGCCGCAAACGCCGTGGGCGGTCGGCAACGTGCCCGTCCCGCATTCGCCGTCGGCGCCGACACCGGCACCGCTGCCGCTGGCCCGCGCAATCGCGATCGTCGCGGGCCTCGGCGTGACGAGCGGCTACACGCTCGCGCTGCCGTCCGGCGCGGACGGCGTGTTCACCGCGTCGTACTTCCCCGACGACCCGAAAGCCGAGCGGACGATCTACATCGACCAATACAGCGGGGCCGTGCTGAAGGACATCCGCTACGACGACTACGGCGCGGTATCGCGCGCCGTGTCGTACGGCACGTCGCTGCACATGGGCCGCTACTTCGGGCTCGCGAACCAGATCATCTGCGCGGTGCTGTCGCTCGGGCTCGCCGCGATGGCCGTCACGGGCACCGTGATGTGGTGGAAGCGTCGCCCGGCTCGCAAGCTGGGCGCGCCGTCGCGCGAGCGCGGCACGCCGCCGATGCGCGGCTGGATCGCGGGGCTCGTGCTGCTCGGCATCGTCTTCCCGCTGATGGGGGCGACGATCGTCGCGGTCTGGTTGATCGATCGTCTGCTGTTTGGCCGTGCGGCACGCGCGGCGGCCTGATTCATCGCGCGCCGGCGTACGCGGCGCGCCGACACGGCAAGCCCGGGCCACGGCGTGGCTCGGGCTGTTCGCGCTCGTGCTCGCGCTCGTCGCGCCGCTGATCTCGCAACTGCGCGCAGCCGCACCCGATGACGGCCTGCCGGCCGCGCCGATCTGCTCTGCAACCGGCAACACGCTCGTGGCGCACGCGGAATCGCCCGCGCCGTCCGCTTCTCCAGCCGATTCGCCGTCTGACAAGCATTTCGACCGCTGCGGCTATTGCGGCCTGCTCGCCGGCCATCCGCCGCTGC
>NZ_JAAGPE010000083.1:0-34324 GCF_017104605.1 Burkholderia sp. Ac-20384
GGCCGGCGGCCCGCCGGTGATCCCGCTCAATCTGGCCGGGGATTTCGGTGGCGGCTCGCTGTATCTCGCGCTAGGCGTCGTGTCGGCGATCCTCGAGAGCAAGCGGTCGGGCAAGGGGCAGGTGGTCGATGCGGCGATGGTCGACGGTTCTGCGTCGCTGATGACGCTCTTCTACGGCATGCTGGCGAGCGGCTACTGGAAGGATGAGCGCGGCAGCAATCGTCTGGACTCCGGCGCACCCTGGTACAACGTGTACGAAACCCGCGACGGGCGCTGGATCAGCATCGGGTCGAACGAGTCGCGTTTCTGGCGCAATACGCTGGAGATGCTGGGCTTGCCCGAAGAAGAGATGCCGGATCAACACGATCGTTCGCGCTGGCCCGAGGTCCATGCGAAGTTTGCGGCATTGTTCCGCACGCGTACCCGCGACGAATGGTGCGCGCTCGCCGAAGGCCGCGACGTCTGCATCGCGCCCGTGCTGTCGATGGCGGAAGCGCCCGATCATCCCCACTTGCGCGCGCGGCAGACATTCATCGAACGTGACGGCGTGGTCCAGCCGGCACCCGCGCCGCGCTTCAGCAGGACACCTGGCGAAATTCAATCGTCGCCGGCGCTACCCGGTGAGCACACCGACGAAGTCCTCGGCGACTGGGGATTCACCGCCGCCGAACTGGCCGCGCTACGGGAGGCCGGCGCGATCGCATGATGTGAGCGGTGCGTGGCATCGACGCTCGCGCAGCACGCGAGCGTCTCCCTGACTTTTCACACCGACTTCAATGACCGCCGCGCAGGGCGAAGTATCGCCCTGCGCGGCGTTTTCTTTTGCGCGCCAGTTCGTGGCTGCGATAGCGGCCGCCATCGCTTTCGCAGGCCATTGCGGATTTCGGGATTTCCGAATCGGCACTTCAGAAATGGTCAGTTGGTTTGCCAGGCTCGAAGCCCTAAGCTCATTTCACGACGAACAACGCGGCTGCTTGAGCAGACGCCAACAACTGGAGCGAAGACACATGGCTAACTTTCTCGACGAATCGCAAACGATGTGGCTCGACACCGTGAACAAGTTCATGGACAACGAGATCACGGTCGAATACGTGCGCAAGTGCGACATGAATCGTGACTACCCGTACGAGGCGTACGACAAGATTGCGAAGCAAGGTTGGCTCGGCATCCTCATTCCGGAATCCGAAGGTGGCTCGGGCGGCGACATCTTCGATTACTCGCTGATGGCCGAAGGCCTCGGCAAGTTCGGTTTCGACTTCGCGTGTTCGGTGCTGGTGCCGACGTTCACCGCGATGAACATCATCAAGTTCGGCACGCCCGAACAGAAGAAGCAATACGTGCAGCCGTTCATCGACGGCAAGATCCGCTTCTCGGTATCGATCTCGGAGCCGGACGCAGGCTCGGATGCCGCGAACACGAAGACGCGCGCCCGCCGCGACACCAACGGCGACTGGATCGTCAGCGGCCAGAAGCTGTGGTGCAGCGGCGCGGCAGCGAAGGACACCGTGATCGCGATGCTGGTGCGCACGAGCACCGACGACAAGCACAAGGGCCTGTCGGTGCTGCTGATCCCGAACAACACGCCGGGGATGGTGATCAACAAGCTGCCGACGCTATCGCGTCACGCCACGGGCACGACCGAGATCTTCCTCGACGAAGTGCGCGTGCCGGGCGATGCGCTGCTGGGCGAGGAAGGCCAGGGCTGGAAGATCATCACGGAACACCTGGAACTCGAACGCTGCGCGGTGGCAGCGGCATACACGGGTAACGCACAGCAGGCCGTGACGACCGCCACGCGCTACGCGCACGACCGTATCCAGTTCGACCATCAGCTCTACGACTTCCAGGTGATTCGCCACCTGCTCGCCGACTGCCAGACGAAGGTCGATGCAGCACGCCTGCTCTGCTATCGCGCCGCGCAACTCGCGGCCGATCACGTGCCGTGCAGCCGTGAAGTGTCGATGGCGAAGCTGTACGGCTCGGAAACGCTGAAGGAATGCGCGCTGGCCGGCATGCAGATCCTCGGCGGCTACGCGAACCTGCCGGAAGCCGACATGGAACGCTACCTGCGCGAGAGCATCCAGTCGACCATCGGCGGCGGCACGTCGCAGATCCAGCGCACGATCATCGCGAAGTCGATGCGTCAGTAACGGTCACGCCTTTCCCTCGAACGAAGCGCGCGGGCACGCGGTGCCCGCCACCATCCCAATTCAACCGGAGACACAGTAATGAGCGTCATCAACAACAGCGTCAACATTCCGCTCGACGAGCTGGAAATCGGCACGAAGTTCCGTTCGAACGGTCGCACCGTGACCGAGAGCGATGTCGTGATGTTCTGCATGTTCACGGGCAACTGGATCGAGATTCACTCGAACAAGGAATACGCGTCGAAGACCCGCTGGGGCGAGCGCATCGTGCAGGGCCAGCTGACGTTCTCGCTGATTTCGGGGCTGCTGCAGTTCGGCCCGGCGATCCAGGCGAACTACGGCGTCGACAAGATGCGCTTCCTGAACCCGGTGAAGATCGGCGACACGGTCTACGCCAGCGCCGAGGTGATCGCGAAGAAGGAGAAGGACGACAAGTTCGGCGTCGGCACGATGCTGATCCAGGCGTACAACCAGCGCGGCGAAGTCCTGCAGCGCAGCGAATGGAGCCTGCTGATGCTGCGCAAGCGTGCCGATCTCGACGCACTGATCGCCGAAGCGCAACCCGACTTCAAGGTCTGAGGAGCATGACCATGACTCCCCGTCCGGTTGCGGCGATCGTCGGCATGGGCGATGCCTATGCGTCGCGCGCGAATCGCAAGGACCCGCTGCAGTTGGCCGCCGAGGCGACGCTCAATGCGCTTGCCGACGCGGGCATCGGCAAGGACCAGGTCGACGCGGTGTTCACGGGCCGTTCGCCGTGGGCCGACAAGCGCTCCCAGTGGAGCAACATCTTCATCTCGCACATGCAGATGCCGGTGACGATCACCAGCGAGCTGACGATGCATGGCGCGGGCCTGACGTCGACGCTCGCGATCGCGTCGCAGATGATCGCGGCAGGGCGCGCGGAATACGTGCTGTGCCTGCAGAGCGATGCGACCGAGCTGTTCGTCGACGCGGTCGCGATGGGCGCCGAGGCCGATGCGGATCCGCAGTTCGAGGTGCCGTACGGCCCGACGATTCCGGCACTCTATGCGCAGGCCGCGCAACGCTACTTCCACGAGTTCGGCATCACCGAAAGCGACCTCGCCGATGTCGCGATCGCGAACCAGCGCTGGGGCCGCCATCACCCGCATGCGGCGAAGGCGAAGTTCGGCGAGATCGATCGTGCGGCGGTGCTGTCGTCGCCGTATGTCGCGACGCCGCTGCGCCGCTGGATGTGTTCGACCTGGGGCGGCGGCACGGGCGGCGCGCTGGTCGTGACGTCGCCGGAGAACGCACGCCACGCGCGCAATCCGGTGTACCTGATGGGCTACGGATCGGCGACGACGCACGAATACCTGACCGACCGGATGAACCTGCGCACGTGCCGGTTCGACAGCATCGGTGCGTTGCCGAACCTGACGACCACGGCCACCGCCGAGGCGGCGCGCCAGGCTTATGCGATGTCGGGGCTGACGCCTTCCGACGTCGACATGGCGCAGCTCTCGGTGAACTTCGCGCACATGGGGCCGATCGTGATGGAGGATCTCGGCTTCGCGAAGAAGGGGCGCGGTATCGATGTCTATCGCGAAGGCCGCACGGGCGTCGACGGCGACCTGCCGACCGACACGAACGGCGGCTGGCTGTCGTTCGGGCAGCCCGGCATTTCCTGCAACATGGACAGCATGATCGAAGCGGTCAGGCAGTTGCGCGGGCAACCGTTGGGACTGGCGCCGTCGCGTCGTCCTGAAACCGTGCTGGTGCAGGGCGCGGGCGGGATGCTGGCCGCCGGCGCCGTGCTGCTGCTGTCGTCCGCAACGTGAACCCTGATCGGGAGCATCCATGACCGAAACCCATTTGCCGAATGCCTGGCCGCAGCCGTACCGGCTGCTCGACGCCCAACCCTACTGGGACGCGCTGGCCGAAGACCGGCTGACCTACCAGCGCTGTAACGACTGCAGCGAGGCCGTGTGGCCGGCCCATTCGTTCTGCACGCACTGCGGCGGGAAGTCGCTGAACTGGACCGAAGCGTCGGGCCGTGGCGAGATCTACTCGCACAGCACGATCATGCGCGGGCCGACGCCGGTCTGGGCCGACATCGTCCCGTACACGGTCGGCTTTATCCGGATGGACGAAGGCTACTACCTGTTCGCGCAGATCGACGAAGCGCCCGAAGCGATCCGGATCGGCCAGCGCGTCGAAGCGCGGATCATCCAGCGAGGTGAGCAGAAGCTGCCGGTGTTCGTGCTGTCGGCATCCTGACGGCCGCTTGCGGAGCGCCGGAGCAACCGGCGCCCGCGCGGCCGTTCATTCACGGAGGAGACATCGTGAACCTGCATTTCCAAACCGTCGACGGAGGCTGACATGGCCGGACCCCTCGACGGTGTGCGCGTCCTCGACCTGACGTCGAACTTCATGGGCCCCTACGCATCGCTGCTGCTGGCGGACATGGGCGCCGACGTGTGCAAGATCGAATCGCGCGACGGCGACACGACGCGCAATATCGGGCCGAGCCGGCATCCCGGCATGGGCCCGATCTTCCTGCATCTGAATCGAAACAAGCGCAGCCTCGTGCTGAACCTGAAGCACCCGGACGGCATCGCGTCGCTGAAGCGGATGGCGGAAGCCGCCGACGTGCTGCTGTACAGCATGCGGCCGCACACGATGGCGAAGCTGGGCATCGCCTACGAGGACGTTCGCAAGCTCAACCCGCGCATCATCTACTGCGGCGCATTCGGCTTCGGGCAGAACGGCCCGTATGCGTCGCGTCCGGCCTACGACGACCTGATCCAGGCCGCGGTCGGCATGCCGGTGCTGCAAAGCCGCAAGAATGGCCCGCCGACCTATGTCGCGAGCGCGATCGCCGATCGGGTGGTCGGGATGGCGACCAGCAATGCGGTGGCGATGGCGTTGTACCGGCGCGAGAAGACGGGCGTCGGCCAGCAGGTGTTCGTGCCGATGCTCGAGACCTTCGCGCATTTCGTGATGGGCGATCACCTGTACGGGCACACGTTCGTCCCGCCGCTCGGCGACTGGGGCTATGCCCGGATGATGAATCCGGACCGGCGTCCGTATCGCACGCTCGATGGCTACATCGGCGTGAACGTCTATGCGGACCATCACTGGAAGCGCTTTTTCCTGCTGTCCGGGCATCCCGAGATGGCCGAGGATCCGCGCTTCAACAACATCGGCGGCCGGACCGAGCACATCGCGCACCTGTATGCGTTTCTCGCGCGCGTGTTCGAGACGCGGACCACGGCCGATTGGGTGAACACGCTGACCGAAGCCGATATTCCGGTGATCGAGATGAATACGCCCGAAACGCTGATCGACGATCCACACATGACGGCGGTCGGGTTCTTCGCGGAGCAGGAGCACCCGTCGGAAGGGCGGATTCGTACGCTCGGCATTCCGCAGCAATGGAGCGAGAGCGTGCCGGCGCTGCGCTATCCGGCGCCGCGTCTCGGCGAGCACTCGGTGGCGCTGCTCGCGGAGTACGGCTTCGATCGCAACGAAATCGACGGGATGCTGCGTTCGGGCGGTGTGTATGCGCCCGAAACGGACGGCGTGCCGCAACCGCAATAAATACGAAATCAGGAGAAGCGACATGTTACGCGATCTGCCGCTGTCGGGTGTCGTGGTAGTCGAACTGAGCGATAGCGCGTCGGCGCCGTTCGCCGGAAGGGTTCTGGCGGCGCTGGGTGCCGAGGTCTGGAAGGTCGAGCGCCCGACGGGCGACTCGGCTCGCGGTTGGGGGCCGAGCGAATGGAAGGGCAGCGGTGCTGCGTATCACGGGCTCAACCGCGGCAAGCGCGCGATCTGCATCGATATCAAGGACCGCGAACAGCTCGAGACGCTGCACCAGCTGATCGCGGAGCGGGCCGACGTCTTCCTGCACAACCTGCGACCCGGCTCCAGCGCCGAATACGGTCTCGATTCCGACAGCCTGCGTGTGACCAAGCCGGAACTGGTCTACTGCGAGATCGGTGCGTTCGGCCATCTCGGACCGATGAACACGCTGCCCGGCTACGATCCGCTGATGCAGGCGTTCTCGGGGATCATGAGCATTACCGGCGAAGAAGGGCAGTCGCCGGTTCGCGCCGGGGTGTCGATCGTCGATTTCGGCTCGGGGCTGTGGGCCGTCATCGGCATCCTGTCTGCGTTGTATCGTCGCCAGGTCAAGCATTGCGGCGCAACCGTCAACGGTTCGCTGCTGGAAACCGCGCTGGCGTGGATGACCGTCAGCATCGCGAACTACAACGCGGACGGCGATACCGGCGGCCGCCACGGTTCCGGCGTCGCGTTCATCGTGCCGCACCGCGCGTATTCGACCACGGACGGTCACCTGATCGTCAGCTCGGCGAACGACACGCTGTTCGCGAAGCTGTGCGCGGCGCTGGATCGCCCCGAATGGGCACTCGACGATCGGTTCGCGACCAATGCGGCGCGCTTGAAGAACCGGACGGAGATCGACCGCCTGATCGGCGAGCGCTTGTCGACGGACACCCGCGCGGCGTGGCAGGCACGCTTGCAGGCGGCCGGCATTCCCGTCGCGCCGATCCAGACGACGGCGGAGGTGGTCGACCATGCGCAGACGCATGCGCTCGGCATCATCGAAAAGCCGTCGGACGACGAGATCGGGCTGGTCGGGCTGCCGTTGTCGTTCGACGGCAAGCGTACCCCGCCCCTGCATGCGGCGAGGGATATCGGCGCCGACAATCCGTCGCTCGACGCGCTGCTCAACGCGAGCCGGCAGGCATAGCGCGGTAGCGGAAGCGGTCGGTGGCGGTCGACAGCCCGGAAAATCGCCGCCGGCGCGACAGCCTTCGCGCGATCCGGGGCCGAACGAAAACCTGAGAGTCAATCCACCGGGCGTGCATCGCCGGTACCGTCGAGGTGCCGGCGAGTCGCACGTTAACGCGACGCACTGCGTGACCGGCAGGGCGCGATCGGTATCGAATGCCAGTGTCCCGGATGTCCGGAGCGGCGCCGAGGTCCTGGATTGCATCGGATGACCCTGACAGGGCGCTCGCGCGACGCGTGGCGACAGCCGCGCCGTCCGCCGACGCCCTGAAGACGTGCATGAGGGGAGACATGAGTACTTTCAATCGCCTGCACCTGATTCGGCAGGTCGATCTGCTTACGTTGAAGCTGTTCCTGTCGGCGGTCGAGGAGCAGCAAATCGGCCTGGCGGCGATCCGCGAGAACGTGGCCGCATCGACGGCGACCAAGCGGATCCAGGATCTCGAGGACATCGCGGGCATCAAGCTGCTCGAACGCAGCCCGAAAGGGGTGCTGCCGAGCCCGGCGGGCGAGGTGCTCGTCCGTTATCTTCGGCGGATCTTCGCGAACCTCGACGACATGCGCTCGGAGATCGCGGCGTTTACCGACGGCATGCGCGGGGAGCTGACGATCGCGTCCGCGCGCTCGATCATCGTGCCGTTTCTCGCGCGCGAGATCGGCGAATTCCAGCGTGCGTATCCGCTCGTCAAGATCGTCGTGCGCGAGCTCGACAATGCCGGCATCGTGCAGGCGGCCGCACGCGGCGAAGCCGACGTCGGCGTGTTCGCGGCCGCTCACGCGCTCGATCTCGGCGGTGTCGACGTCACACCGTATCGCGAGGATCGCCTCATCGCGGTCGTGCCGCAGGGGCACCCGCTTGCCGCGCGCACGAGCGTCACGACCGAGGATCTGCTCTCCGAGAACCTGATCGTCGTCGGGGCGATGGTCGGCGCGATCCGGGCGGCGGCGCGCCGGCTCGGTGTGGATTTCCAGCCGCGATACGACGTCCGCAGCACCGGCGTGGCCGTGAGCCTGGTGCAGGCCGGGCTCGGTGTGACGGTCCAGCCGGAATGCATGGTAAGCCACGAATTGTTCAGCCGGGTCGCCGTGCTGGAACTGGCGGAGCCGTGGGCCGTGCGCCGCGTTCAGGTCGCCACGGCACGCGGTCGCGAGTTGAACCCGATCGCGCGTGCGTTGATCGAGCAATTGCTCGACCTGCCTGAAGACACGCCCGTCGCATGACGAAATGCGGAAGGCCCCGGCCGCGCGGGTGAGCGAAGCATGGGGTCTCGGGAAGGACAGGGATCCTGCGTGCGTCAACCTGAACCTGAACCTGAACCTGAACCTGAACCTGAACCTGAACCTGAACCTGAACCTGAACCTGAACCTGAACCTGAACCGCCTGCTCGACTGCGTCGACCAGGCGGTTTGCGCTTTCGGCGCGGACTACGCAAGCGGCTGATCGAGCACGATCGTCTTCGATTCGACGAACGCATTCAGTCCTTCGACGCCACCTTCGCGCCCGATACCCGATTGCTTGAAGCCCCCGAAGCCGATCGAGAAGTCCGTGCGCGACGCGTTGTGCCCCACGCTGCCGGTACGCAGTTGCCGTGCAACCTGCAACGCATGCTGGGCGTCGGACGTGAACACCACCGCATTCAGGCCGAAGATCGAATCGTTGGCGAGTTCGATCGCATGCGCTTCGCTGTCCGCCGCGATCACGGACAGCACCGGCCCGAAGATTTCCTGCTGCGCGAGCGTCGACCGGTTGTCGACGTTGGCGAACACCGTCGGCTCGAAAAAGAAGCCGCGCGACAGATGGCGCGGACGTGCGCCGCCGGCGGCGAGCGTCGCGCCCTCGGCGATGCCCTTGGCCACGTGGTGCTCGACCGTGTCGCGCTGCCGCGCGGTGGCCAGCGGGCCGACCGTCGTGGTGTCGCTGAACGGGTCGCCGAGCACCATCGCGCGCGCGGCCTCGCTCAATGCGTCGACCATCGTGTCGTGCTTCGCGCGCGGCACGATGATGCGCGTCAGGCTGTGGCAGACCTGCCCGGTCAGGTAGCTGAAGTACGACTTGCCGAGCACCTGCGCGGCCGCGTCGATGTCGTAATCGTCCAGCACGAGCGCCGCCGACTTGCCGCCCAGTTCGAGCGTGACGCGCGCGATCCGCCCGGCCGCGGCCTCGCTGATGCTGCGGCCGGCTGCGGTGGAACCCGTGAAGGTGATCTTGTCGACGGACGGATTGCGCACCATCGCCTCGGACACCTCGCGATCGGCGGTCACGACGTTGACGACACCAGGCGGCAAGCCGATCTCGTCGCAGATCTGCGCGAACAGGTACGCGGAAGTCGGCGCTTCCGGCGACGGCTTGATGATGACCGTGCAGCCCGCGAGCAGCGCGGGCGCGACCTTGTACGCGATCAGCGCGGCCGGGCCGTTCCACGGCACGATCGCGAGGACGACGCCCACCGCCTCCTTGACGGCATAGGCCTGGTGCCCGGTCACCGAGCGGTGCGGCTCGACGAACGGGTAGGTGTCGGCCATGGCCGCGTACTGTCGAAACGCCGCGCCGAGAAACTGGCCGATGCGCGGCTTCGCGATCCGCTGGAGGATGCCCGACTCGATGCTCCAGCCGCGCGCGAACTCGTCGTTCGCCGCTTCGAGGCGTTGCGCGATCCGTTCAAGACAGGCGGCCCGCTCGGCCGGCGTCATGCGCGGCCACGGTCCATGGTCGAACGCGCGGCGTGCCGCATCGATCGCGTGCGCGGCGACGGCCGCGTCGGCGCGCGCCACCCGTGCCGCCACGCGCTCCGTGCTGCAGTCGAGCACTTCGAAGGTGTCGGCGGAAGGAGCGGGCGTCCACTGGCCGTCGATGTAGAAGCAGTCGGGATGGTCCAGCGGAATGGTTCGGTCGTTTGCTTGCATGAGAGGTGAGGTCGTCCTTGTGTGAGGAGTCAGACGGAAACGGCCCGGGGCGCGGTGGCATCCGCGCGAATCATGTCGGCACCCTTCTCGCCGATCATGATGCAGGCCGCGTTGGTGTTGCCGGCCACGATCCGCGGCATGACGGACGCGTCGATGACGCGCAGCCGGGCCACGCCGCGTACGCGCAGCCGCGGGTCGACGACAGCCAGTGCATCGACGCCCATCCGGCAGGTGCCGACCTGGTGCCAGCCGCTGTTGCCGTTCGCCTTGAGGTGCGCGAGCAACTGTTCGTCGGTCGTGACGGCGGCACCGGGCGCGAGCTCGTGGACGATCCGCGATGCGAGCGGTGCGGCGTCGGCAATGCGCCGCAGCATCCGCAAGCCCGCGAGCGAACGGCGGATGTCGCCGGCGTCGCTCAGGTAGTTCGGATGAAACGCGGGCGCCTGCAGCGGGTCGGGCGACTTCAGCGCCATATGGCCGCGCGAATCGGGTGTCAGCAGCACCATCGACCCGCCGATGGCCGGATAGTCGTCGACGACCGGGGCGCCCGACGCGTCGAACTTGAACGTCATCGGGCTCACCGTCAGTTGCAGGTCCGCTTCCGGACGCCCGGCCTCGCTGCGGGCATAGGCGGTCACGGGCGCTGCGCCGATCGCGAGATAGCCGCCGCCGGTGAGCAGGTAGCGCGCGCCTTCCAGATACTTCCGCAGCCCGCGCAGCTGGTGGTTGTACGAGCTTTCCGGCGTGACGCGCCACGCGAACGAGCCGAACCAGTGATCCTGCAGGTGGCGGCCCACGTCGGGCGATTCGACCGTCGCGGCGATCCCGTGCCGGTGCAACGCGCCGGCATCGCCGATGCCCGACAGCATCAGCAGATGGGGTGACGCGAGCGCGCCGCCCGACAGGATCACTTCCCGCGTGGCGACGATCCGGCGCCGCGCGTCGTTGTCGAGCACCTCGATGCCGGTGGCCTGGCCCGATTCCAGCAGCACGCGCGTCACGCGCACGCCGGTACGGACGGTCAGGTTGCGGCGATGGCGGACGGGCTCGATGAACGCGTTGTACGACGTATGGCGGCGCCCGTTGCGGATCGTGTATTGCCGATAGGCGACGCCTTCGTGCGGCGGCCCGTTGAGATCGTCGCTGCGTCGAATGCCCACCTGTTGCGCGGCGGCGATGAAATCGTCGGCGGTCGGGTGGGTGATCGCCGCATCGCTCACATGCAACGGGCCATGGCCGCCGTGATACGCGTTCGCGCCGCGCTGGTTCGTTTCCGACCGGATGAAATACGGCAACACGTCGTGCCAGCCCCAACCTTCGTTGCCGAGTGCGGCCCAATGGTCGAAGTCGCTCGGCTGGCCGCGCATGTAGATCATGCCGTTGATCGCGCTGCTGCCGCCGAGCCCCTTGCCGCGCGGCCAGTACACCGTGCGGCCGCCGAGCGTCGGCACGGGCTCGGTATCGAATGCCCAGTTGAACCGCTTGTTCATGAACAGCTTGCCCGCACCGGCGGGCGTGCGTACCCAGAAGTTGTTCATGTCCGGGCCGGCCTCGACGAGCAGCACGCGCACGGCGGGGTCCTCGGACAGCCGGCTGGCGACCACGCAGCCCGACGAGCCGGCGCCCACCACGATGTAGTCGTAGATTTCCATGAGGGTGTGTCTTATTGCGATGACGGAATCAGCGGCACGACGGTCGCCGCGATGATGGCGGGAATCGCGAACGCATAGAAGTTCCAGTGCAGCCCGAGGTTCGCGCCGACGATCCAGCCGCCGATCATCGGGCCCAGGATCGAGCCGAAGCGCCCGATGGCCTGCGCGCCGCCCAGTGCCGAGCCGCGGCACGCGGTCGGGAAGTGCGCGGCGATATAGCCGTAGATCAGGCTGCTGGTGCCGATCGAACCCAGCCCGGCGCCGAACACGGCGAGCATCAACCACGCGAAATCGAGCTTCTGGCTCAGTGCGATCAGCGACAGCGCGCCGATGACGAGGAACGGAAACATCACGCGTTTCGAGCCGAGGCGGTCGGCCAGCCACGCGCCGCCGAGCATGCCGACGACCGCGCCGAACTGCATCACCAGCAGGAACTGCAGCGACGAACCGAGCGGATAGCCGGCCGAGCGCATCAACTGCGGCAGCCACGCGTTGAGCCCGTAGGTGATCACCTGGACGCAGAATGTCATGAACACCAGCAGCAACGCCGTGGTGCGGAATTCGCGGGACAGCACCAGCCGGTAGCCGCGTATTGCCTGCGTACCGTCTTGCGACGCTTGCTGTGCTTGCTTGTCCTGCAGGATCTGGTCGAAGTCGAGCGAATACCGGGCCGCGAGCGTGCGCGCTTCGTCGACGCGGCCGCGATCGACCAGGAAGTCCACCGATTCGGGCAGGAAGAAGGCCATCACCGGCAGGATCACCGCATAGAACGCACCGATCGCGTACAACGTACGCCATCCATGTTCGTGCAGCAATGCGATGGCGACCAGCGCACTCACGATGCCGCCCACCGAATAGCCGGTCAGCGTGAGCGCGTTGTACAACTGGCGCCGGCCCTTCGGCGCGTATTCGACCGACAGCGCGACCGCGGACGGCACGACGCCGCCCATGCCGATGCCCGTGACGAAGCGGGCGGCGCCCAGGAAGGTCGGCGACGTGGCAAGCGCACAGACGATCGAGCCGACGGAAAACCACAGGACGCCCGTCATCAGCAGGCGACGCCGGCCGATGCGGTCGGTCAGCGGGCCGGCTACCGCCAGCCCGACCATCAGGCCGACCAGGGTCCAGCTGCCGATCATGCCCGCGCCGGCCGGGCTCAGGTGCCAGCCGGGTTCACTCAGCAGATGCGGAACGGTTGCACCGTAGACGATGAGATCGTAGCCATCGGCCACGAGCGTCAGGAAACATAGAAAGATGACGAATAGACGGCTTCGGGCCTGCGGCGTTGCTTGATTCACGTTGTCTCCTTACCTTTGTTGTATCGGTTTTATTGCCAGGCGGACCTTCCGGGTTTTCACGGGCGCGACGGTCTTGCTCGCGACACCGCGGATGCAGCCCGTTTTTTCAGGCACGCGCCGATGACGGTCGCGCTCGCTTGACAGGCTTCGTGCGGGTGCGCGTCGGGCAGGCGATCGGGAAAGGCCGAGCCGCATGCCGGCTTGCGTACACGCGCGGACGAATCGGAACGGCGATCAGGAAGAAGACGTCACGGAATCGGCATCCGGGTTGACTGGCGGCATCGCACCTTGCCCGTGAAGATGACCTGCGGGAGCAGGAAACGTGTGCCGCTTGATCAGGGTAAACCGATGTCGCTTGCTGCTGCCTGTCCGCCGGATTCGAGTGAATCCGATTCGTGACGGACAGGGTAAGAGCATGTCAACGGCAAGCCAATTGAGCGTTTCCGAAGTGTCGATTCGAGTGCGGCGAATCCGGCGGCGGTGTGCGGATTTACCCTGTGTCGAACGGGAAGGGGGCAGTGGTGGGCGCTTTCGATGTACGGAAATATTCGGAATCCGGAATTGACCGTTCGATGGTGCGGCGGCAGGCTACACATGCACTTGACGAAGCGGCCAGGATTGCATCGATATGCATCGGACGCCGGATGCAGTCACGCGGCTCGATCACGCCAACAGGGGGCGATTTCCGGCCGGCTTCACGAGGTTGATGACCGTCGAACCGGTTGTGCCGCGCATGCGTGCAAGCGCGATGACGCCGACCGGGGCGATGACTGTGCGCGACTGCTTCGACACACGCGACGGCAGCGCCGCGCTTCAGTCGTCGCTTGGTCGATAAAGCGCTTGCACCTGCGATAACGCCTCGATGAATTGATCCTTGAGCGCCTGCGGCCCGAGGATCTTCACGTGCGCGCCGTAGCCCAGCAGTTTCCGCGCGCCGTGCTCGATCGATTCGATCGGCATCAGGAATGCCTTCCATCCTGGCGGCAGCTCCGCGCTCCCGGCTTCCTGCGACGCTGGAATGGTCTTGATCCGCGCGTTGGCCAGCCAGGTTTCTCCGCGCGGCGACACGGCGATATGGGCGGTCAGTCGATTGAGGTCGGTTTCGTACCGGCTCATCGCGTCGCGCCAGTGCGTCGCGAGGTCGAATCGCGCGGGACGCTTGAAGCGGCGGCGCGTTGCCTCGAATTCGAGGATATTCGCGAGCCGGAACGTGAGTGCGCCGGGCTTGCCGACCACCTTGGCAACCAGGTACCACGCGCCGCCCTTGAGCACGAGGCCAAGCGGCTCGAGTTCGCGGCGGGACACGCTGCTCCAACTCTGATACTTCACGTCGATACGATACGAACCCCACACCGCATCGGCCACGTCACGCAGGAATGCCGGCGTTTCCTGCGCCCGGTACCAATCGACGGTGTCGACATGCAGCCGGCTGGCGACGCGATCGGCGTGCTCGCGCGAGCCGGGCGGCAGGCTGGCGATCATCTTCAGCCGCGCGGAAGTTGCCATGCCGTCGAGGCCCAGTTCGCTCGCCGGCCCCGGCAAGCCCGCCAGAATCAATGCATGCGCTTCGTGCTCGGTGAGCCCGGTGAGATCGGTGCGCCAGCCGTCGCTCAACTGAAAGCCGCCGTTGCGGCCGCGATCGCCCCAGATCGGCACGCCGGCCGTGGAGAGCTGGTCGATGTCGCGCAGGATCGTGCGCTCGGACACTTCCAGCGCCTCGGCGAGCGCCGGTGCGGTCATCCGGCCGCGCGCTTGCAGCATCATCATGATCGACAACAGGCGGCTTGCTTTCATGAGCGACACGTTACCTCAAATACCTGACATGAGGTGTCATGTTTTACGGCTTATGCTGTACCGCATTCCTGGTCTGTTTCATCGACGCAGGTTGCGCAGCATGACATCACAGGGGATCAAGCGATGAAGATCATTTCCGGGCCGCTGAGCATGTTCGGGGCGAAGGTCGAGATTGCGGCACACGAGAAGGGTATCGAGTTCGAGTTGGTGATGGTGCCGTTCAGCCAGCAGCGCGGCTACGATCCCAGGCATCCGGATGTGCTGCGCATCAACCCGAAACGGCAGGTGCCGGTGCTGATCGACGGCGATCTGGATCTGTTCGACTCCACGCAGATCTTCGAGTATCTCGAGGATCTGAAGCCTGATCCCGCGCTATGGCCGGCGCATCCGGCGGCGCGCGCGATTGCGCGTCAGCTCGAACACTGCAGCGACGAGATCTATTTTCCGCACGTCGTCCGGCTGATGGGGCTGGAGGAGACGCCCGACGATCCGGCGGCACAAGCTGCGCGTGCAGAAGCGGCCCAATACTATCGGCGCATGGAGCGCGTGCTGGCGGATCGCGAGTTTCTGGCCGAAACGTATTCCTACGCCGACATCGCGTTCTACATGGCGCAGTTGTTCGGCGCGCGCAAGGGCGCACCGATGACGGACGAAACGCCGCGCCTGCTCGCTTGGCGTGAACGGATGACGGCACGTCCCGCCGTGCGCAAGGTCGCCGGTGCGATGGCCGGCTATCTTGCATCGATCGGGGAAGCGGTTCCCGGTTTTCTTCGCGGGCTCGACTAGCGGCGTTCGGCTTCGGGTCACGGACGGCCTTCGGCCCGTGATTCAAGCCGACGGATTGCTGCGGGTGCACACGCCGGGCGATGAACCGGCTGCGCAATCGGCGCTTGGTGTCGATACGCGGCAAGGGGCTGTCATACGACCGCCGCCAAATGATCCGACACCGGCACGGCGAGCGCCTGCCGGTTGCCCGGACGCAATCCGACGTGCCCCTCTACTCGGGGCCTTGACCTTAAAGTTGACTTAAATCTTAGAGTGCTTGCTGACGGCGGTGAGTCAGCGGGCATCGGGTGTTGCCTGCCACGGTCGATCATCGACGAGAGGCGACGAACATGGACAGGCGGTTTACACAGGTCGAATTCGGTCCACACAAGATTGACGTGCCCGAAGGCGGGTATTACGACCGGTTCCGGATGAACCCCGACCTCGACGAGGTGGCGCGCGATCCCGCGGCGGGGAACATCGACTTTTTCCGTCGGATTCCGAAGCGTCAGGTTGCGTCAAGAGTCGGCCCGACCTGGGCGCCGAATTTCTACTACCGTTCCAGCAGCATTCAGCTGCTGTTCCTTGCGCCGCTCGAACGCCTGCGGACCACGCTGCCGGTGCCGCTCGAGCCACTGCGCGCGCTCCCCGGGTACGGGCTGGTCGCGCTGACCTTCTTCTCGTATTCGGTGTGCGACAACGATCCGTATGACGAGGTGTCGGTCGCGGTGGTGATCCGGCGGCCCGGCGCGACGGGGTCGCACGCGCTCGAGCTGATCGACTCGATGCGGCGCCGGAGCTTCTTCGCGCACGTGCTGGCGCTGCCGGTCACCACGGAAATCGCACGGGTGCGCGGCGTGCATGGCTATCAGTTGCCCAAGTGGCTCGCCGATATCGACGTGAACCTCGGCGCCACCGCGAGCGCCCGCATTGCCGGCCCGGGCGGCCGGCCGGACCTGAGCCTGAGCGTGCCGATGCCCGAGCTGACCGACGTCGCGTCGCAGTCGCACATGGGCACGTCCACGATGATCAATCGCATCGACGGCGAATGGCACCAGACATCCGTGCAGACGAATGCGCTATCGTTCGCCCAGCGCCTGCTGCCGCGCAACGTCGAGCTCGTGCGGCACGGCGGTCCGGTGAGCCAGCTGCTCGACGGGCTGGGCGCGTCCACGATCCTGCGTCTCGACGTGGTGAAGGACGCGCAACTGGTGCTGAACCTGCCGACCCCGTTGAAGGCCTTCGATGAACCCGGAAAGCAACGCTGACGCCACGCAACGCCGCGGCACGCCCGCGCGAAGGAATCGCCCATGACCCGGCCGACCCACGATCTCGTCGTATTTGGTGCCACCAGTTTCGTCGGGCAGATCCTTGCCCGCTACCTGTCCGAGTACCTGTCGGGCTCAGGCGAGACGCTGCGCTGGGCCATCGCCGGCCGCTCCGAAGCGAAGCTCAGGCAGGTCAGGGACACGCTGGGCGCGGCCGGGCAATCGGTGCCGATCATCGTCGCCGACGCGGCCGACGAAGCGCAGCTTCGCGCGCTCTGCGCGCAGACGCGGGTGGTCGTGTCCACCGTCGGCCCCTACGCGCTTTACGGGGAGCCGCTGGTCAGGATCTGCGCGGAAACCGGCACCGACTACTGCGACCTGACCGGCGAGACGCAGTGGATCAAGCGGATGATCGACAAGTACGAGCCCGCGGCCCGGCAATCCGGCGCACGCATCGTCCATTGCTGCGGCTTCGATTCGGTGCCGTCGGACATGGGCGTGTTCTTCCTGCAGCAGCAGGCGCGGCAGCAGTGGGGCGTGCCGGCCACGCAGGTGAAGATGCGGGTGAAAACGCTGAAGGGCGGCGCGTCGGGCGGCACGGTGGCGAGCGTGATCAACGTTGTCCGGGAGGCCGCGGCCGATCCGGCCTTGCGCCGGGAACTGCTCGATCCTTATTCGCTGTGCCCGCAGGGGCATGGCTTCACGATGCGCCAGCATGCAGTGCGGTCCGCCGCATTCGATCGCGACTTCGATGCATGGATCGCGCCCTTCGTGATGGCGGCGGTGAACGAGCGTGTCGTGCATCGCTCCAACGCGCTTGCCGGCAACGCGTACGGCAGCCGCTTCACGTATGACGAAGCGGTGATGACCGGCACAGGCTTCAAGGGCCGCCTGACCGCGGTGACGATGGTGGCCGGCCTTGGCGCGTTCATGGTGGGTGTCCTCGTCAAGCCGGTGCGCAGCCTGATGGAGCGCTTCCTGCTGCCGAAACCCGGCGAGGGGCCGAGCCCCGCGGCGCAGCTGGCCGGCCGCTACGATCTGCGCTTCTTCGGCCGTACCGACGACGGAAAGACCTTGCGCGTGAAAGTCACCGGCGACCGCGATCCGGGCTACGGCTCCACCGGCAAGATGCTCGGCCAGGCCGCGATCAGTCTCGCTCTGGATTGCGTTGGCGACGGCGTCAAGACCGGCCGCGGCGGCGGTTTCTGGACGCCCGCGACGATGTTCGACACGCGCTACATCGAGCGGCTGGTTCGCCATGCGGGGTTGCGTTTCGAGGTGATTTGAGCGCGCGCCGTCCGCTCGCCATTCGACGGAAAGCCGATAAAGATCGGATTGCGAATCAACATCGGGAGACAGCTGACAATCACGACGGGGCTGATCGGGGCTGATGGCCGGATGCGATCCGGCCGGGGAGTATCGGAACATGAAGATCGGGGAACTGGCGGAACGCACCGGCCTTACCCCTTCGCGCATCCGCTTTTACGAACGCATCGGTCTGTTGACGCTCGTCGAGCGCGAAGCGAACGGTTATCGCACTTATCCGCAGGAAGCGGTGACGGAGCTCGATCTGATCACGGCCGCGCAGAAGGCGGATTTCAGTCTCGACGAGATTCGCACGATGATGCCGGCCGACCTCGCGCAGTGGCCCTGCGATGCGCTGCTGGATGCACTGGGCCGCAAGGTGCAGGACATCGAGGCGCTGGAGGCGCGGCTCGCGCAAAGCAAGGCGCAGATTGTGGCGCTGATTGCGGACATCGCCGCGAAGCCGGAGTCGGTCGATTGTGCAACCCATGCGAAGCGATTGCTGTCGCGGATTCCGCCGGGGAATGCGGTGGAGGGCGGTGGCGGTGAGGCGACGACCGCTGCCGTCGATCATGACGAAGCGGTTGTGCGCCGGTCGACCCGCGCTTAGGCGGCGCGCCGGCGCATCACGTTACAGCAGCGCGACGACCTGTTCCGCGGTCGCCTTCGCCGATTGCGGATTCTGGCCGGTCACGAGCCGGCCGTCGACGACCACGTTCGACGTGAACGGCAGCAGCGCCTTCTCGTAGCGCGCGCCACGCTCCTGCATCTGCTGCTCGACGTTGTAGGGCACCTTCTTCGCGACGCCGGCCAGGATTTCCTCCACCCACGAATAGCCGGTGATCCGGCGACCGGCAACCAGCAACGAGCCGTCCGACAGCGTCGTGTTCAGCAGCCCGCAGTAGCCGTGGCAGACCGACGACACGATGCCGCCGTGTTCGTAGATCTCGCGCGTGAGCCGCTGCAGCCCCGCATCGTCCGGGTAGTCCCACATCACCGCATGGCCGCCGGTGAAGTAGATCGCATCGAAATCGGCCGGATCGATCTCGTCGGGGCGCGCGGTGCTGGCCAGTAGCGCCGCGTTGGCCTTGTCGGCGTGCCACGCTTTCGCGGCGGCGTCGGCATGCGGCCATTTGAGCGAGCGCGGCTCCAGCGGCGACACGCCGCCCTTGGGGCTCACGAGCCGCTGCTCATAGCCTTTCGCCGCGAAGATGTGATGGGCATGGGTCAGCTCGGACAGCCACAGGCCGGTCGGTTGCGACGGATCGGCGTAATGCGCGACGTTGCTGACCACGTGAAGGATGCGCTTGCTCATGATGCGGTTTCCCTTTCATCGGCCACGGGCGGGCGTCTGCGACGCACCGCCGGATTGTCGGATGGCAGTCCCCATACCCATGACCTTGATACGCTGCCGAGGCAAACCATAACCTTTAAGCAAAGTTGAAGGTCAAGGCCTTTTCGTTTTCGCTGTCCGCGCTGGGGCAGCAGGCAATACGAGGCCGTCCAGCAAGGTGGTCAGCGCATCCTCGATCGCGTGATCGCCGACCTTCTCGTGCACCAGCCGCCCATCGATCGCCAGCATCGTCAGGCCATGCAGATGCGCCCAGCAGGCGGTCGCCTGGCCGAGCGCCGGGCGCGGGCGGATCGTGCCGGCGCGCTGGCCGTGCTCCAGGATGTCGACGACCAGCAGGAACGGCGCCTGCACGCGCGGATCGAGATGGATGTCCGTCGGCTCCCCGGCATCCGCGGCAAACATCAGTCGATAGAGATCCGGGTTGCGCTGGCCGAACGCGAGATGGGCGTAAGCGAGCGCGAGCAGCACGTCCGGTGCGTCCGCTGCGGGATCGACGGACGCGGCGAGGTCTTCGTGCAGCCGATCGAAGCCGATCAGCGCGAGCTCGTGCAGCAACGCGGCCTTGTCCGGGAAATGCCGGTAGGGCGCCGAGTGGCTGACGTTTGCGCGCCGCGCGATTTCGCGCAGCGTGAACTGCCAGCCCTGTTGCTCCTGCAGCGTGTCGAGCGCCGTTTCGATGATCGCGCGACGCAGATCCCCGTGGTGATAAGCCTTTTGCCCGGCGTCCGCATCCACATCCGACGACATCGCGTTGCTCCTATGTTGACAGGGAACACATTGTGGTCCTATGATCCGCCGCATGCAAGTTGACAGTGTCTACATCGACGCAACCTCGTGAGGTGCACCATGGCCGTTTCCGCAGAATCCAGCTCGAGCTTCGACCCGGCGGTGTTGCTGGCTCGCCAGCGCAACGCGTTTGTCAGCGAGGGGCCGCCGAGCGTGCAGCAGCGCAAGGCCCGGCTCGCGCGGCTGCGCGCCGTGGTGCTCGCGTATCGTCGCGAAGTGGAGGAGGCGATCAGTGCCGATTTCGGGCATCGTTCGCGACACGAGACCGCGATCATGGAACTGGTCGGCGTGGTCCAGGCGATCGACTACCTGACGCGCAACCTGCGCCGCTTCACGAAGCCGCAGCGCCGGCACGTCGGGCTCCTTTATCGGGCCGGGCAGGCGCACATCGAATACCAGCCGCTGGGTGTGATCGGTGTGATGGCACCGTGGAATTACCCGTTTGCGCTTACGTTCATTCCGCTGGCCACTGCGCTGGCCGCGGGCAACCGCGCGATGCTCAAACCGTCGGAACTGACACCGCGCACCAGCGAGGTGATGCGCCGGATGCTCGCGGAAACCTTCCCGAGCGAAGAAGTCGCGGTCGTGCTCGGCGGCCCGGAAGTCGGCGCTGCCTTCAGCGGCTTGCCGTTCGACCATCTGCTGTTCACCGGCAGCACGCAGGTGGGCCGCAAGGTCATGAAGGCGGCCAGCGACAATCTGGTGCCGGTGACGCTCGAACTCGGCGGCAAGAGCCCGGCGATCGTCGCGCGGGGGCACGTCGATGGCCGGACGATGTCCAGCATCGTGTTCGGCAAGCTGTCGAACGCCGGGCAGACCTGCGTCGCGCCCGACTATGCGCTCGTGCATGAAGACGACCTCGACGCGTTCGTTGCGCAATACGATGCGGCCGTCGCGCGCTTCTACCCGGACGGGCCGACCAGCCCGGATTACACGTCGATCGTCAGCGACCGGCATTTCGATCGCCTGAAAGGTCTCGTCGACGAAGCGCGCAGCAAAGGCGCGCGCGTGATCGAGGCGGGCGTGAACCCGCAGCAGGCGGCCACCCGCAAGCGGACGCTCGCGCCCACGCTGATCGTCGGGGCCGGCGACGATACGACCGTCATGCAGGAAGAAATCTTCGGGCCGATCCTGCCGGTGCGCACGTATCGCACGATCGACGAAGTCGTCGACTACGTGAATGCGCGTCCGCGGCCGCTGGCGCTGTATTACTTCGGCGCGCAGGACAGCGACTGCGAGTCGTTGCTGAGGCGCACCACGTCGGGCAATGTCGGCATCAACAACACGCTCCTCCATGTCGCGCAGGAAGACTTGCCGTTCGGCGGCGTCGGTCCCAGCGGGATGGGCGCGTATCACGGCATCGAGGGATTCCGCGCGATGAGCCATGCGAAGGGCGTGTTCGTGCTGGGGCGCTGGAACCTGCCGAGCCTGCTGCGCGCGCCGTTCGGCAAGCTCGCGGATCTGTCGCTGGCGGCGCTGCTTGGGCGCAGCCGGGAACAGGAAGGCGTGCGCGCGGGATTGAGCGCGAAGCGCTGAGGCCGGCGACGCATCGCGACCGGCGCGCGGCTGTTTTGCCGGCAGCGCGCCGGCGTGGTCGAAGGGGAATGTGTCGTTGAGCGCCTGGATCGACCCTCAACCGTGAAGGATGCCCGTTACGGCCTGCTGTGCGTGCCGGCCCCGTTGCGCATGGCGGTTTCATCGACAATCGTCGCGGCGAACTCGACGGCGGCCGGCATTCCCGCGTCGTGCATCATCACGAATTCCATTTCCGGCAGCGCCGGCAAGCCTTCGGACATGCCCAGTTCCCGGAGCGTGTCGTCGATCGCGCTGCGCGGCAGCGGCGCGATTGCGATGCCGGCGCGTGCAATCGTCCGGATGCCCGTGACGCTCGGGCTTTCGCAGGCAATGCGATAGGGCATGCCGGCGAGTGCGAGCGCCTTGATGGCAGCGCCCCGGTACGGGCACGGATCGGGGAAGCACGCGAGCGGCACATCGCCTTCCGGCAGCGGCTCATGGCGCGCAAACGCCCAGACGAGCGGCTCTCGCCACAACGTCGCGCCTTGGCCCGTGTGCGCGCACCGGCTACCGATCACGAGATCGAATTCGCCGTTGGTGTGCCGTCGAAACAGGCTGTCGCCGACGTCGACCGTCAGGTTCAGCCGCAAGCCGCGCCGCGTGACGCCATGGCGGCGCATCACGTCGGGAAGCCAGCCTCCCGCAAAATCCTCCGATGCGCCGATACGCAGCGTGACATCGACTGCGTTGCCGGTGCCCAGCCGTGTCCTCGCTTCCTCGCTCAGATTGAGCATCGCGCGCGCGTAGCCGAGCAGCATCTGGCCATGCTCGGTGAGCGATACGCTGCGCGTATTGCGCACGAGCAGCGCCCGGCCGACCTGTTCCTCGAGACGAACGATCTGGGCGCTGACCGCGGATTGGCTGAGATTCAGCCTGCGACCTGCGCCGGTAAAGCTCCGCACGTCGGCAATGGCGACAAACGTATGCAGCAGTGACGTATCGAGGGGCGGGTTCATTGATCACCAATTCGGGTTAATTCAATCAATTCATATCGTTTCCGGATTATAGGTCGAGCCGATAGGCTGCGAAGTGCAGTGGGCGATCGCGCATCCCGCGCGTCGCCGTCACTTTCGGCAAGGACCGTTTTCATGACCCGCGTGCTCTATATCGAAGGCTCACCCAACAAGGACTATTCGGCATCCATCGAAGTGTGCAATGCCTTCCTCGATGCGTACCGGCACGCTCATCCCGATCACGAGATACAGAAGCTCGACATCTGGAACCTGGCGATACCGGAATTCGACGAAGCCGCGCTGGCCGCGAAATATGCGGGATTGAGCGGCAAGGCGTTGACGCCGTCTCAGGCGACGGCATGGCAACGGATCGAGCAACTCGCGGCGCCGTTCCACGAAGCGGACAAGTTCCTGTTCGGCGTGCCGCTGTGGAATTTCAGCATTCCGTACAAACTCAAGCACCTGATCGACGCGATCTCGCAGAAGGACGTGCTGTTCACGTTCGACGGCGCAGGTTTCGCCGGCAAGCTGGCCGGGAAAAAGGCAGCGGTGGTTTACGCGCGCGGGCTCGGTTATCAGTCGCCGGGCTCATTTACGCCGGCGGCCGAATTCGATCTTCAGCGCCCGTACATGGAGACCTGGCTCACGTTCGTGGGCGTGCAGGAGGTCACCGGCATCGTTGTAGAGCGTACCTTGCTCGGCCCCGACGGAACGGTCGATCGCAGTCGCGCGATCGATGAAGCCCGCATGATTGCGCGCACGTTCTGACGCTGCCGAACGGCGCAACAGGCGGTGCATTCGGCGTGCCGGCGTAGCGCGCCCGCCGGTTGCATCGGCGCGCGGCGCGGTGGCCGGATTCAGCGCCCGCCGCGCGCGATGGCAAGCGCGACGCCGAAGCCCACGAGCAGGCAGCCGAACGTGCGGTCGATCCAGTGCCGCAGCGCCAGCAGGCGATCACGCACGGCCGTGGCGGAGAAGCACAGGGCCACCAGGCTGAACCAGCCGGCATGCGCGACCGCGATGAACGCGCCGTAGCCGAGCTGCACGATCAACGGCGTGTCGGGCCGCACGGCCTGCATGAACAGGCTGACGATGAACACCGTGGTCTTGGGGTTCAGCGCATTGGTCAGGAAGCCGGTGCGCAGTGCGGCCAGGTCGGACAGCGGTGCGGCCGGTGCGTCGGGCTGCCCGTTGCCGGCCTTCGTCATGAGCATCTTCACACCGAGGTAGATCAGGTAGATCGCGCCGACCAGCTTGACGGCATTGAAGAGCCACAGCGACTGGCGGATCAGCAGGCCGACGCCCAGCAGCGTGTAGCTCACGTGAACCGTCACGCCCAGCCCGATACCCAGCGCGGTGAGCACGCCCGAGCGGCGCGACAGCATCAGGCTGTTGCGCGTGACCATCGCGAAGTCCGGCCCCGGGCTGATCACGGCCAGCAGTGTGATGGTGACTACAACTATCAGTTCGGTCATCGTGTTGTCCTTGCGATTGATGGCTTGATGGCGCAATCTTATGGGTCATGTTCCATCGGGAAAAGCGATGATTTCTGACCAGGATGGTGAGATTGACTCACAATCCGTTCGCACGAACCTGCCTTCGCTGATGGCCCTGCGGTGCTTCGAGGCGGCGGCGCGTCACGAGAATTTCAGCCGCGCTGCCGACGAGCTGTGCCTGACCCACGGCGCGGTCAGCCGCGCGGTGCGACTGCTCGAGGATGACCTGGGCGTGGCGCTGTTCGAGCGGCGCAGCCGCCGTGTATTCCTGACCGACGCCGGCCGCAAGCTGGCGCAGGCCGTCCATGACGGGCTGGGGCTGATGCGTCACGCCGCGCAGGAATTGCGTACCGAGGCTGCCCGGGCGCGGCGCTGGGTTCTGTCGTGCGAACCGACGCTTCTGATGCGCTGGCTGATTCCACGCTGGCCGGATTTTCAGGCTCGGCATACGGGCGTCGATATTCACCTGGCTGCGGCGGGCGGCCCGTTTTCATTCGACAGCGGCATCGACATGGCGATTCGGCGCAATGACTTTGCGTGGCCGGCGGGCTATCACGCGGAGCGGCTGTTCGCCGAGAAGGTGGGGCCGGTCTGCCGGCCGGATAAGGTCGATGCGTGGTTTTCCGCACGCCGTGGTGATCGTTCGTTGAAGGCGGACGTGCCGCAATTGCATACGCGGACACGGCCGGACGCGTGGAAGGAATGGGCGGCGGCGAATCAGCCGGCCGCAGGCGGGCGCGGGCAGAGGTTCGACCATTTCTATTTCAGTCTGCAGGCAGCGGTCGCGGGGCTCGGTGTCGCCATCGGCCCGTGGCATCTCGTTCGCGATGATATTGAAAGCGGTGTGCTGGTCGCGCCGATGGGGTTCGTCGAGGATGGCTCGCATTACTCGTTGTTGACGCCGGAACCGGTCGTGGCCGGGAGCGCGCAAGCGGATGTGCTGGGGTGGTTGAGGGCGGTGGTTTGACGGAGGGGGCCGTGGAACGGACATTCAGGCTTGAGATAAAACGGCGTGGGCGCTGACCGCGCAATGGCACAATTTCAAAGCGCGTGTGCCGACCCAATGCCACGACGGACGGGTGGACGGATCCTCACTTCACGGAGCGACGGATGGAAGACGAGTTGCAGGCGTTGATCGCGGCCCAGCGTGAAGCCGGGAAGCTGGAAGCTCAATTGCCGGGGTGGAAGGACAATCTGGTCCTGTTGCACGGCACGTTGGCCAGTGTGTCGAAGAAGCGTGCGGCAGCCCCGTCGCGTATTCCCCCGCCGCCCCCGGGCGTCGTGGGTGCGACCGCGATTGCTGCTACGTTGATGGGCATGGGAACCCAGGCGCAGGTCATGGTCGATGCGACCGACGCTTCGAGCTGGAAGGACGAAGCGGACTGGGTGGAGTTCGAGATGGACGGCAATCATTTCCGCGGCGTGCTGTGGATGATGCCGATGCACCGTGGAGACGAGGTCAGGGTCGTGGCGGAAAAAATCGGCGAGAACCGCTATTTCGCCTACGCCGTCCAGCGCGATTCGGACGCCGTGGTCGCGATCTACCCGAATGCGGTCATGGGTACGAAGGCGCGTGGCCGCTTCGAACGAAAAGGAACGCTGGGGTTCTTCGTGTTCGTGGAGTTGATCATGGCCGTCTTCCTGGGGATCGATTTCATCCGTGGGGATGGCAGTATCGGAGACTTTGCGATCATGCTGGGAGGGGCACTCTTCGCAGGTGCCTTGGTCATGATGTTCTTTCACTTCCTGGGGAAATGGAAGTTCCGCAACAGCATTGAAGATGAACTCGCCGAGCGCATCTTCCACACGTTCGGCTGGCCCGATCCGACGAATTTCAATTTGCGAAAGGTTTCTCGATGGCCGAATCGGGCGCGGCCGAGCGAGGACCTTCCTCTCTCCGATCCTTACTGGTATTTCAACCTGTGCTACTTCAGGTACGAACTCGCGCAGCAAACCTGATATCGTGAATCGCAGGGCGCCGTGATGGCCGTCACGACCGCCCGGAATCCGGCACGAAGGTCCTGCCCGTCACGTCCGCGATAAAGTCGATGGCCGCGCGAATCGACGGCGAATGCCTGAGATCGGCATGCACGACCAGCCAGATGTCGCGGGCGTACGGTTCGCCGTCGAACGGCAAGCGCTGCAACCCGGGATCGCCGTCGCCCATGAACACGGGCAGGCCGGCCACGCCGATTCCCGTACGGGCCGCTACCTGCTGCGTCGTAATATCGCTGACTTCGCACGCGATGCGGCGACCTCGCGCGATCGACTCGAGCCACTTCTGATGCGGCATTTCCGCGAATTGCGCGTCGTAGCAGATGAAGGCCCAATCGTCGGGCGTCGACGCGTGCGCATAGTCGCGACTCGCGTAGAGCCCGAACGCCATCTCGCCCAGCTTGCGCGTCACGTTTTGCGGCTCCTCGGGGCGGAACAGGCGCACGGCGATATCCGCTTCACGACGGGCGAGCGATACGCTTTGCGCCTGACTGGCCATCGACAGCCGAATGCCCGGATGCAATTGCGCGAATGCGTACAGATGATTCGCGAAGAAATTGTTGGCGAGCACGGGCGGCACGCTGATCGTCACGGTACCGTGCATCGGCAGGTGTTCCGTGAGCGCGAGGCGCTCGATCGCAAACGCGTGCTCTTCCATTTTCCCGGCGAACTCGAGAATTTGCCGGCCGGCGGCGGTGGGCCGGCATGCGCGCGGCAGTCTGTCGATCACGCGCATTTTCAATTCGGATTCGAGTGCGGCCAGGCGACGGCTGACGGTCGCATGGTCGACATTCAACCGCCTGGCGGCCGCGGAAAGACTCCCCGCTTGTGCGACGGCAACGAAGTAACGCAGGTTTTCCCAGTCGAACATCGGTGCATTTTCTCCAGGTTGCTGTGTCGTTTTGCGGAATATTCGCACAGAAGGCGATCCTCTACGCTTCAATCCTCCGAATCCGAAGGATTGCCGATGCAGACTTCATCCACACATCACCCGCGGCTGGTTCAAACGGCGGCGTGCCTCGGTTATGCGGTCGTCCTGATCGACGTCAGCGTCGTCAACGTTGCGCTCGATGCATTGCGAACGGCGTTCGGCGCAGCGCTCACCGACCTGCAATGGGTCGTCAACGCGTATGCGCTCGTGTTCGCGGCGACCCTGCTGATGGCGGGGCCCTCGGCGACCGGCTGGGCGCAAAGCGCGTGTTCATTGCCGGTTACGCGATCTTCACGCTGTCGTCGATCGGCTGCGGCATGGCCCATTCGATGGGCGCGTTGATTGCCTGGCGTCTCGCTCAGGGGATCGGCGCCTCGCTGCTGGTGCCGAACTCGCTGGCCGTGCTGCGTCTCGCATTCGACGACACGGCAGCGCGTAGCCGCGCGATCGGCTGGTGGGGGGCCGGCGGCGGTATCGCATTGGCTGCGGGGCCGCTGGCTGGCGGGTTGCTCATCGCTGCAGTCGGCTGGCGCAGCATTTTCCTGGTCAACGTGCCGGTCGGCATCGCCGGTATCTGGATGACGTGGCGGTTTGCGCCCGATACGAGAGCGCAGGGCGGCAGGAGCCTCGATCTTCCTGCGCAACTGACCGGTGCGTTTGCGCTGGCGGCGCTCACGTTCGCGTCGACCGAGATCAGTGCGCTGGGGTGGCGCAGTCCGGTCATCGTGAGTGCGTTCGCGTCGTGCGTTGCGTTGGGCATCGCGTTCGTCCGGCTGGAAGCGCGCAATCCGGACGCGATGCTGCCGGCCGCGTTGTGGCAGGACTCGATCGTCCGCAGTTCGATCGTGATCGGCGCGATCGCGAATCTGGTTTTCTACGGCATCGTATTCACGTTGAGCCTGCTGTTTCAGTCGATCTGGCACATGACGCCCGTGCGCACGGGTGTCGCATTTCTGCCGATGATGGGCGTCCTGATGGTCGTGAGCATCGTTGCCGGGCGACTGACCGGCAGGCTGGGGGCACGCACGCTCGCGACGGCCGGGTTGTCGATTTCCGCGGTCGGCTATCTGGCGATGTGGCCGGCAATCGCTGCGCAATCCAACGGGTTGCTCGCGATCCCGATGCTGCTCGCCGGCAGCGGCATCGCGTTGACGATACCGACCATCACGAATGCCGCGCTCGCGGCGGTGAGCGGTGCGCAGTCAGGTGTGGCGTCGGGGTTGCTGAATACGGCGCGACAGGTGGGCGGCGTGATGGGCGTCGCGTTGTTTGGCTTCTTCGTTCGCGACGCAGGGGGCGGGGCGTTTATTGACGGGATGGAGCGGGCGTTGATCGTTTCGGTTCTGCTGCTGGTGGTGGGTGCGGTGATGGCGTGGCGGAATTTGGGCCAGGCAACCGGGACGATTTTTCAGGGGCGAGCGGCGAGTACGGCCACGCGCTTTTCCGACGCGGAGCGTTGAAGGGCGTGACGGGGTTCGGAGCCGGGGGCGGGTTTTGGGCGGTTGAGATCCGCTGCGGTTGGCTTCGGCGTGCCGGGGGCGTTGGGTGAACCTTCGGCAGCCGATCCCCGCTCGCCTGACCTTTGCGATTCCCGACGCTCAGGCGTCCCGCACGTGAAGCATCCAGCCCGTCAGTTCTCGAATCTGATCGATCGTGACGCGCTCGTGCAGGATCAGCGTGCGTAGATAAATGGCGCCGATCAGGCAATGAAGCAGCGGCATCGGATCCGCCCCTTGCGGCCACTCGCCCATTTTTACGGCGCGGTCGAAAATCGGCTGAACCGCCGAAAAACGGTTCGTCCACAACCTGCGCAGTTCGTCCGCTACGGCCGCATCGTTGTACGTGGCCAGCACGAACTGAATGGCAGACCGGCCCACGCCCGTTCGCAAGTAACGCGCGGTTGCCGACAGCAGCGCGACGAGATCCGCGTGAAGCGAGCCCCGATCCGGTATCGCGATGTGCGCGGCAAACAGCTCGAAGGCGGCCTCCATCATCAGCCCTTCCTTGCTCTTCCAGCGGCGATAGATCGAACTCTCATGCACGCCCGCGAGCGCAGCGATGGCGCCGATGTTGAGCCCCTCGAAACCCGCCGCCCGCAATTGGGCAATCGTGGCTGAGATCACGGCTTCACGGACGCGTGCGCTGCGGCCGCCCAGGCGGCGACGGGGCGACGGCGATTCTTGTTCGGCTGACTTTGGCATGAGCGGATTTTACACATCGTCGCATCGACTGCCCGCGTCGCCACGGCAGTCCGGCCGCGCGCACGACCCTGAGCGATGGCCGACAGGCATGCGGTAAACACTAACGCAAGTTTACTTGCGTTAGTGTCGCGAGTCGGGAAACATGGCAACTCGTTCACCAACGCGATGGAGGTTCAAGTGAAAGCAGTGTCGTTTTTCAAGTCGGGTGCAGAGGTGGCCTGCGAGGACATCCTCAGAATGGAGGTCAAAAGGGCGCGCTACATGATGGCCTTGCTCATGGAGAAACTGGGGGCGGACGGCATGGTCAGCCTGTTCGCGAAGGAGATCGCGGAGCACGAATCGAACGAGCAGGATTGGTCGCTGCGTGCGAATGGTCGCTTCAGTTCGTCCGTTGCCGAAGCGCACGTCGCGGTGGGGACCAGTGCCGAGTTCGTGAGCTGGTTCTGGGAGGGGTATGGCGGGTCGAACAGCCCGGCCATGCTCCGTGCCCACCCTGAGCATCTCGGTGCGCTGCCACTCCCGGACGGGCGTGTCGGCATTCTGGAAGTACCGGGCCATACAAAGTCGCCGGCCCTCCTGAGGTTTCGCCATCTGGACGACTGGAGCGGTATCCCGATCGAACTGGCGCCTGATATGCCGCATCGCATGATGGGGCGCGTCGAGACACCCGATGGTGTGACCGTGGGTTACTTGCTGCACCAATTCAGGGACACGCTTCCGGGGTTCGATGCGCGGCTGGAGATCTTCTGGCCGTCGACCGCGCCGGAAGCACTCGTTCACGGGCACTCGGACCACCTGATGGTCGAGTGGTGCAACTGGTTCGAGCTTTACGTCCTCTCGCGGACGCAAGCCAATGACTTGATGCCGCTCGCGCTTTCCGTGAATACATAACCACCACATCGGTTCGCGCATTTCGAGCGGGCAAGTGCGGCGCCGGGCTGCTGGTGCGGGGCATCGAGCAGTAACGGAAGCACGCTGACGCGTCGCCACGTCATCGATGCCGTGAACCGATTGCGGCCGATGCGTGCGCGCAATGTGCGCCGCGATCCTTTGGCGGCATTGCGAGCGCCGTCGATTCCGGACCCGGCGCAGTTCAGGCAAAGCCCACGGTCCGGCGGGCATGCGTGGCAGCACTGAGGACGGAAGCCGAAGCAGTTATCGGTCCGACTTCATTTGATCGCCATACGACAAGCGCCGCATGCGGTCCGATCTTCGTTAATTATTTTGTAGTCCTGCATGACTGGAGGAGACATAAAAACGTGAGCAAGATGCAAAAAATCCGTCCGATGCTGCTGATCCCTGTCTCGATCGCCGCATTGGGTCTGCCGTCAATAGCGCATGCGCAAAGTCACGTCACGCTGTACGGTGTCGTGGATTCCGGTGTGATGTACACGAGCCGTAGCTTCGACGCTGGAACGGGTGCCAGTGGCCCGCATCAGGTATCGGCGACGGACGGCGCGATGTCGGGGTCGCTCTTCGGTATCACCGGCGTCGAGGAGTTGGGCGCCGGTACGAAGGCGATCTTTACACTGGAAAGCGGCTTTACGACGAACAATGGGGCGCTGGGCAACTCGAACGGGAATTTGTTCGGACGGCAAGCCTTCGTGGGTCTGTCCGGGCGCTACGGTACCGTCAAGGCCGGCCTGCAGTACTCGCCGTTCGGGCTTGCGATCGTCGACACGGACGCACGGCATGCGTCGTTCTTCGGGAGTCAGGCCGGAATTTACATGGGCAATTTTTTCGCCACCGGTATTTTCGTCGCGAATGCCGTGTCCTATACGAGCCCGACGATCGCCGGCATACAGGCGAGTGCCTTGCTTGCGCTGGGTGGCGATCCCAACGGATTCCAGGCGGGGCGCCAATATGCGGCTCGCGTGAGATACGAATGGAAAGACCTGGTCGTGAACGCGGCCCTCTTCAGTGGCAATCCCGGTGGGTCAGCCAGCGTTTCCACGCCATTCCCGTCGACGATCGAATTCAGCGGGCGAACAATCGGCGCGAGCTATACGTGGGGAGGCGCAACACTGAAGGGATCGTACACAAGCTACAAGATCGCCGGCTCGTTCAACGAGAAAGTGTACGCCGCGGGTGGCGAATATCTGATCACGCCGGCACTGTCCACCGACCTGGGTGTTTGGTACATGCGGGACAGCAACGACTCGGCGAACCATTCGTTACTGGCGTCTGCCGGGCTGGACTACTTTCTGTCGAAACGAACGACCTTGTATGGCGCCGCCGCATGCGTGAACAACCACGGGTTGATGCACACCGGATTCACGGTGAATGGCGCGCTGTATGAGCCAACCGGAAGCAGTGTGGGCGTCGTCGTCGGTGTACGTCACCGCTTCTAGCGCACCCGAAAAACACCTGCCGGGAAATCGCCGCCAGCCAATAGCGCTGGCGGCGATTTTACGAATGCGTCCTGGCATCGGGGTGCCGCGTTCAGGCACGGTGTTGCGGACGCCGCAAGTCGATTGACGGGGCGCTTCAAAGCGCGAGGACCACACACATGGTCCTCGCATGGTCTCAGTGGTCGATTGCGAAATGACTTGCGGTCAATGCGCGCTTTCCGCGGACGGCACCGGCAATACGGTTCCATGGTTGGTGCCGAAACCGATTCGTGCAAAGCCATCGCGTTCGCACCAGCCCCGGAAAATGACGGTATCGCCGTCGTCGAGGAACGAGCGGCTTTCCCCATTGCCGATATCGACGGGTTGCGTGCCACCGACCGTGAGTTCGATCAACGCACCGGCTTCGCCCGATGACGGGCCCGAGATGGTGCCGCTTCCCAGCAGGTCACCCGGCTGGAGGTTGCAGCCCCCCATCGTGTGGTGCGCGATCATCTGCCCCAACGTCCAGTATTGATGCCGGAAACTGGTGTGTGTCAACGTACGCGGCTGGCGTCCTTGCGCGAGCTGACGCGCGCTGAGGATCGACGCCTCGAGCTGGATGTCGAACGCACCGGCCGCGCGGTTGTCGTCCGAGGACAGGTAGTCGAGCGGCTGCGGGCGTTCGGCGGCGCGTGACCACGTGGTGCGATACGGCAGCAATGCTTCGAGGGTGACCAGCCAGGGCGATATCGTCGTCGCGAAATTCTTCGCGAGGAATGGCCCGAGCGGCTGCATTTCCCACGACTGGATGTCGCGCGCGGACCAATCGTTCAGCAGGCAGAGCCCGAAAATATGCCGTTGAGCGTCACGCAGCGGGACGGAATTGCCGCGCGGATTGCCGACCCCGATCACCGCGCCCAGTTCCAGCTCGTAGTCGAGCCGGCGACAGGCGTCGTGAACGGGAGGGGCGGACGGATCCGGGCGGAATTGTCCCATTGGCCGGTAGACCTGCTGACCGCTGACGCCAATCGACGACACGCGGCCATGATAGGCGATGGGTAACCAGTCGAAATTCGGGCTGATCGCCATGCCGAGCGGACGGCTGCAGTTCACCGCATGATCGAGAGACGTGTAGAAGTCGGTGTAGTCGCCGATACGCACGGGTACGGCGTACTCGGCTTCCGCTTGTGATACCAGCGTCTTCCGTACGTCCAGCTCATGCGGACTGCCGGCCCGCAGCAGTTCGAAGAGTGCGTGGCGCAATGCCTGCCAGGCCGTCGGCCCCATCTCGAGCAGCGCATTCAGTGTGGTTGCCGTGGCCGCTCGCACGGCGTCGAGTGCCAGGCCGTCCATGCAGCCCGCCTGCTGTAACGCAGCGAGGTCGACGATCTGGTCGCCGATCGCGATCCCGCCGCGCCAGGTTTCACCGCCACCGCGGCGGCGGAACACGCCGAGTGGCAAATTCTGCAACGGAAAGTCGGTCCCCGCCACGTTGGCCGTTTCCAGCCAGCTGCGTTGCGTGACGTCGTGTGTGTGATTCAGTTCCATCGAGGCTCCTCGCCTATGCGGTTCGATGCAGGTCGCAAGCTGTTGCATTGAGGGCGTCGTCGAAAATCGCGACCGCGCGAGTCCAGCCAGCGGAGGCGCCCCGGATTTTGTGCGGGAAGCACGAGATGAAGAAGCCGTGAGGTGGCAGCACCTCGAGATTGTGGAGTTTCTCCAGGTGGCAATAACCGATCTTGCGGCCGGCCTTGTGCCCTTCCCAGATCAGCGATGCATCACGCGTTTCGGCATACTTCTTCGCGGTATGGGTGAACGGCGCGTCCCAGCTCCACGCGTCGGTGCCAGTCAGGCGTACACCTCGTTCGAGCAGGTACATGGTCGCGTCGAAGCCCATGCCGCAACCCGAGGACACATAGTCGGGTTGTCCGTAGCGCTTGCCCGCACGCGTGTTGACGACGACGATTTCAAGCGGCTTGAGTGCGTGGCCGATGCGCGCAAGCTCGGCTTCGACGTCGGCAGCAGTCACGACGTAGCCATCGTCGAAGCCGGTGAAATCAAGCTTCACGCCAGGCTGGAAGCACCAATCGAGCGGGACTTCGTCGATGGTTGTCGAACGCTCGCGCTCGCCCGTCGAATCGTTCATCGTGCTGTGGAAGTGATAGGGCGCATCCAGATGAGTCCCGTTGTGCGTGCTCAACTGGATGTGTTCGATGGCCCAGCCTTCGTTGTCGGGCAGGTCGGTTTCCTGCAGGCCGGGAAAGAAGGCCGTCACGGCTTTGGCCGTATTCCGGTGCGTCAGATACTGAATCTTGGGGCCGTAACCCGGTGGATCGGAAATGACGTCGTTTTCCAGATAGATCGAAAGATCGACGAAGCGTCGTGTCATGTGCGGTTGCTCCTGGTTTGGGGGACTTACCACCGACGCTGCATGGCAGCGTTCACGTTATGCTGACTGTACGATCGTACAGTCAGTATCGTGTTGGTGTAAACTGGCGCCGCACAATGAACGGATTGTGCATTCGCGGCAATCGAGCCACAGGACAGCGGAGAAACCATGCAAGCGAAGGAAGTCACGGGGAAGGCGGCCGGTGTACGGAGCGGGAAGGGCGCGCAACGAGCGGTCGAAACGAGCAAGCGTGAGCGGGTGCTCGACGTGGCAGAGCGATTGTTTGCCGAAGGCGGTTTCGATGGCGTTTCGATGCGGGATATTGCGGCGGCGGCAGAGGTCGGCTTGCCGTTGATCGTGTATCACTTCGAGACCAAGATGGGGCTGTACCGCGCGCTG
>NZ_JAAGPE010000084.1:0-34085 GCF_017104605.1 Burkholderia sp. Ac-20384
CGCCCGTATGCGAATGACGTGGAGCGTGGCCGGCGCGGCCGGCTCGATGGGCGTGCCGGTCAGGACATCCCGCCGCCAAGTGCGCGGTACAGCGTCATCTGGTTGTTGAGCCGGTTCAGGCGTGTCAGTTCGTCGGCGCTTTGCGCGTCGCGCAGCCGCTGCTGCTGGTCGAGCCACGGCTGCACGGCGGTCGCGCCGGCCGCGAAGCGCGCGGCGGCCAGCCGCTCCGCGCGCTGTGCCTGGGCCAGCGACAGCGCGCGCTGTTCGGCTTCGCGCTCCAGCTGCACGCGCGCCGACAGCGCATTCTCGACTTCCGCGAGTGCCGTGTAGAGCTTCTGGCGGAACCCGACGACCGCTTCCTCGTACTGCGTCTTCGACACCTTGATCTGCAACTGCATCGTGTTCCACTGGATGAACGGCAGTGCCAGGCCGAGCCCGAGCGTGCCGACCGGATTCATCAGCACGCGCTCGAGGCTCGTGCTCGACGTGCCGGCCTGGCCGGTCAGCGTGAAGGTCGGGTAGAAGCTCGTGCGCGTTGCGTCGACCTGCGCGAGCGACTCGCGCAGCCGGAATTCCGCGGCGCGCAAGTCGGGGCGCCGGCCGAGCAGGCTCGCGGGCAGGCCGGCCGCCACTTCCGGCGGTGCCGCGACGGGCAGCGCCGACGGTTCGGCTGCGAGCTGCTGAGGCGGCCGGTCGAACAGGATCGCGAGTGCGTGGCGGTTCTCGGTGCGCTGCTGGATCAGTTGCGTCTGCGCGGCGCGTTGCGCGGCGAGGCTCTGTTCGGCCTGTGCAAGATCGAGCCCCGACACGGCACCGGCCGTGTGCTGCGACCGGACGACCGCGAGCGTGCGGACCGCATACGCGATGTTCGCGTCGCCGAGTGCGATCTGCCGGTTCAGATAGCCGATCTGCCAGTACAGCGACGCGGTCGTGCCGATCAGCGACAGCCGTGCGGCTTCGAGATCGGCGGCCGTCGCATCGGCCTCCCAGCGCGCGGCGTCGCGCAGCGCGGCCAGCCGGCCCCACAGGTCGATTTCATAGCTGAGCGAACCGGTTACACCGCTCGTCCGGCTCATCTGGTGCGTATCGAGCGTGCGCGACACGGCGCCGTTCGCGCCGAGCGACACGTTGGGCGTCAGGTTCGTATCCGCGAGCCCGGCCTGCAGTTGCGCGCGGTACACGCGGATCGCCGCGATCGCGAGGTCGTTGTTGGCGCGCAGCGCATCGTCGATCAGCGCATCGAGTTGCGGATCGCCGAAGCTGCGCCACCAGTCGCGTGGGGTGGCGGGCACGTTGGCCGCGGCCGGTGCCTCCCAGTTCGCGGGCATTGCGACGGCGGGCAGCGGTTCATGGCGCGCGCCCGCGCAGCCGGCGAGCAGCGCGGCCGCGCAGGTGAATGCGCCCAGGCGGTGAAGCGGTGAGGAATGCGTCATGGCGGGCCTTGCGTCAGTCGCGCGCGAGCGCATCGATCGGATCGAGCCGCGATGCGTTGCGCGCGGGCATGAAGCCGAATATCACACCGGTGAGCGTCGAGCAGACGAACGCGGTCACGATCGCGCCGGCCGAGAACACCATCTTCCACTGCGCGACGAACATCGAGAACAGCGCGCCGAGCCCGAACGACAGCGCGATGCCGATCGTGCCGCCGAGCAGGCAGACGAGCACGGCCTCGACGAGAAACTGCTGCAGGATGTCGGACTGGCGTGCGCCGACCGCCATCCGGATGCCGATTTCGCGCGTGCGCTCGGTGACCGACACCAGCATGATGTTCATCACGCCGATCCCGCCGACGACGAGCGAGATCACGGCGATCAGCGACAGCAGCAACGTGAGCGACTGGCCGGTTTTTTCGACGGTCTTCACCACGCTGTCCATGTTGTACGTGAAGAAGTCCTTGCGGCCGTGGCGCTGCGTCATCAGCTTTTCGAGGCTTTTCTCGGCGGCGGCGCTCGGCTGCCCGTCGCGCACGCGCACGGTGATGCTGTCGAGATAACGCTGCCCGAACAGGCGCCCGCTTGCCGTGGTGTATGGCACCCACACGTTCAGGCTCTTCACGCTGCCGAACGCGCTCTTCTTGTCGGCCGTCACGCCGATCACGACGCACGGCACGTTGTCGACCAGGATCACTTCGCCGATCGGGTTGCGCGTCGCACCGAACAGCTTGCGGCGCGTGTTCTGGTCGATCACGGCCACCTGCACCTGGCGGCGCACCGCGTCCTCGTCGAATGCGACACCCAGCGCGAAGCGCATTCCGCGCGCCTGGAAGAAGCGGTCGCCGACGCCGCTCACGAGCGCGTTCACGTCGACGTTGCGGTAGCGCAGCAGCAGCGTGCGCGACGTTTCGGGCGTCGCGCTGTCGACGTACGGCTGCTCGGCGAGCGCCGCGACATCGGCGGGCACGAGCGTCTGGATCGCGTCGGCGCGGCTGTCGCCCCAGTCGGTGCCCGGATAGATGTTGATCGTGTTCGTGCCGATGCTGCCGATCTCGTCGAGCATGTAGCGCTTCGCGCCTTCGCCGATCGCGACGATCGACACGACCGACGTGATGCCGATGATGATGCCGAGCATCGTCAGCAACGTGCGCAGCCGGTGTGACACGAGTGCGATCCACGCCATCCGGCAAGCTTCGGCGAAGCGGCCGGAGCCGGCCGCGAAGCGGCGCGTGCGCGTGACGGTATCGACATGCGGATCGGTGTCGACGGCTGCGGGCGGCGCCGGCGTGTCGTAACGATCGTGGGCGGGTGACTCGCCGGTTGCTGCTTCGGACGCTTCTGCCGCTTCTGCTGCATTCACGCCCGCTTCCGCCAGCGCTTCCGCATAGTGCCGGTTCGGCCGGTCGGCGACGATCTCGCCGTCGCTGATCTCGATGATGCGCTTCGCATGGCGCGCGACGGCCTTGTCGTGCGTGACGATGACGATCGTATGGCCGAGTGCGTTCAGCTCGTGCAGGATGCGGATCACGTCCTGGCCGCTTTTCGTGTCGAGCGCACCGGTCGGTTCGTCGGCGAGGATCACCTGGCCGCCATTCATCAGCGCACGCGCGATGCTCACGCGCTGCTGCTGGCCGCCGGACAGTTGCCCGGGGCGATGATGCGCACGATCCGCGAGCCCGAGGCGCGCGAGCAGTTCGCGTGCGCGTGCGTGCCGCTCTGCGCGCGGCGTGCCGGCATAGATCGCGGGCATTTCGAGGTTCGCGACCGCGTCGACGTGCGGCAGCAGGTGATAGCGCTGGAACACGAAGCCGAAGTGTTCGCGGCGCAGTTGCGCGAGCTCGTCGCTGTCGAGCATGTGCGTGTCGCGGCCGCCGACCGTGTAGGTGCCTTCGCTCGGGTGGTCGAGGCAGCCGAGGATGTTCATCAGCGTCGACTTCCCGGAGCCCGACGCGCCGACGATCGCGACGATCTCGCCCGCGTGGATCGACAGGTTGACGTTGTTCAGGACAACGACATCCTTGTCGCCGGCCGGAAAGCGCCGGGTGACGGCAGCGAGTTTCAGCAGGGGCTGGCGCATCGTCACACCACGTCCGCCAGCGGCGCGTGGTCGTCACCGGCAGCTTCGCCGATCACGACGCGTTCGCCGTCCTTCAGGCCGGCCAGCACTTCGACGCGCACGTTGTTGTTGATGCCGATGCGGACGTTGCGCGTTTCCGTGCTGCCGTCGGCGCGCAGCACGCGCACCGCGTAGGTGCCGTCCTTGCGTTTTTCGCCGAGCGCGGCGGCGGGAATGCTGAGCGCGTTGCGGGCGTTGCCGAGCACGATGTTGACTTGCGCGGTCATCGAGATGCGCAGCCGATGCTCGGGATTCGGCACTTCGAACAGCGCGTTGTAGAACACGGCCGAGTTCGGCTTCGAGCCGCCGCCTGCACCGCCGCCGAGCGGGCTCTGCGCTTCGGCGTAGTTCTGCGGCGCCGGCTCGATCGCGCGCAGCTTGCCGTAGTGGCGCTTGTCCGGTTCGCCGAGGATCGTGAAATACGCAGTCTGGCCGGCACTCACGCGGATCACGTCGGCTTCCGACACCTGCGCCTTCACGGTCATCGTATCGAGATCGGCGAGCTTCAGGATCACGGGCGCCTGCTGCTGCGCGATCACGGTCTGGCCTTCCTGCGTGACGACCGCGACGACCTCGCCGTCGATCGGCGCGACGATGCGCGTGTAGCCGAGGTTGGCCTGCGCGGTCTCGATCTGGATGCGGGCCGAACGGATTTGCGCGGCGAGCGACGAGAGTGTCGCGCGCTGCACGTCGAGCGCCGCACGCGCGGCCTCGAACGATTCGCGCGATGTTGCGTCGTCGGGCAGCATCGCCTGCTGGCGCTTGAACGCGAGTTCCGCCTGCGTGAGTTGCGCGGCGGTCGATTGTTGTTGCGCGCGCAGGCTTTCTTCGCTGGCGCGCGCCTGGCGCAGTGCGTTTTCCGAGATCACGGGATCGATCTCGGCGAGCCACTGGCCCTTCGTGACCTTGTCGCCGAGCTTGACCTTGAGCGACTTCAACTGCCCCGACACCTGCGCACCGACGTCGACCTGCCGGAAGGCCTGCAGCGCGCCGGTTGCCAGCACCGCGTTCTCGAGATCGCCGCGCGAGACGGGCGCGGACAGGTATTGCGGATGCTTGTCGGGCGCGCACGCCTTCAGCGTGACGCCGGTGGCGATCGCAACGATGGCAAGGGAAGCCAGCACGATGCGCCGGCGGCGAGGGGTCTTCTGAGTCATGAGCGTGCGGCGAGGATCAGGCAGTGCCGGCGATGCGTGCGGCCGGGCGGGACGATCCGGTCGGCGTCGCAGGTCGGGCAGGTTGCCCGCGACGGTATCCGCGTACGCATCGCGCGGGCGTGCCGAGTCGAATCAGCCGCTCATGGTAAGCGAGGAAATCACGCCAAATCGTGTGGAAATTGTGCTGAATTGTGCGAAGGCCGCACCGGAGCAGGGGCCGTGCGGCGTCATTGTTGCGATCTGTGAAAGCGCCGGGCGAAGGCCCCTGCGCGTGTTGCGGCGCGTGTTGACGTGCGTCAGCGCTGCGCAGCGACGAGCGCCATCATTGGCCGGTCGCGTTCTTCGTCGAGTGCGGGCAGCGCATCGATCTGCGCCTGCGTCGGTCCCCATTCGTCGAGGTGCGTGAGCGTGAAGCCGCTGCCGATCAGCAGGTTCACGAGCGTGCCGAGCGTACGGTGCTGCTTGACGACGCCGGGCGCGAGCCAGTCGGTCACGCGTTTGCCTTCGCGCTGGTACCCGTCGAGCGGCCAGGATCGGTTGCCCTGCGCATCGACGACGAAGCCGGGCCGGCGCGGCGCCGTATAAATGGGATGCTCGATCGAGAACACGAGCCGGCCGCCGGGCACGAGCGCGCGATGAATCGTGCGCAGCAGCGTATCGAGGTGCGCGACGTAGTGGAACGCGAGCGAGCTGTACGCGAGATCGAATGCGGCCGCTGGCAGCGCGAGCGTTTCGAGATCGGCGCGGCGGTACGTGATCGCCGGGTGCGCGGCGGTCGCGGCCGCGCGTTCGAGCATGCGCTCGGAGACGTCGAGGCCGAGCACGCTTGCCGCGCCCTGGTCGGCCGCCCAGCGGCTGAACCAGCCGTAGCCGCAGCCGAGGTCGAGCACGTTGCGGCCACGCAGGCCGGGCAGCAGCGCGCGCAGCGCGGGCCATTCGGGGGCGCCGTCGAGGCCGTGAATCGAGCGGTTCAAGCGGCTGTAGCCTTCGAAGAAGGCCGGGTCGTCGTAGATGTTCTGCGTCATGCGTCGGGCCTCGTGCGAGCAGGGCGTGCGGTGCCGCGCGCCCGATCCCGCGAGCTTACGCGTGCGGCCCGCCCGCGTCGATCCGGCGTTGCGTGTCGGCGTCGACGATCTCGCGGATCGCGCTGAATAGCGGCGCGGCGTCGGTATAGCGGCGGCCGTAGCCGAGATTGAACGCGTAGTCGAAATCGGGCGGATTGCTGCCCTGGTTGTGCTGCAGGATCGTTTCGAGCTTGTCGAACGCCTTCGCCGCGCGCGCTTCCGGCGTCGCGGCCGCCTCGTATTCATCCCACAGTGCGACGATTTCGTCGCGCTGTGCGGGGGCGAGAGATGCGGTCAGCGTCAGCAGGTCGTCGCGTTCTTGTGCGCTTTTGTCGGGGTGCGCGGCCTGTTCGATCGCGGGAATGTCGCCGTGCAGCGCCTCGCCGAGATCGTGGACGACGCACAGCTTCAGCAGCTTCAGCGTGTCGATGCCGGGTAGCGCGTCGGCGAACACGAGCGCCATCAGGCACAGCCGCCAGCTGTGTTCGGCCGTGCTTTCCGCTCGCCCGGACGACGTATAGCCGCTGCGCAGCACATCCTTCAGGCGTTCGGCTTCGCGCAGGAAAGCGAGCCGCGCGTGGATCGTATCGGGGGTCATGGTCGGCTTCCTTGCGATGAGCCGTCTAGCGTAATGCGGGTGGGTGCGGTTCGTCCACGCATGAAATATGCGTGGTGGGGGCGGGATCGGGGCGCTTTGTCGCGCCGCTACTTCACGAACAGCCCGGCCCAGCAGAACAGCGCGAAGAAACCCGTTTGAACAACGACGATCAGGCTGAACAGGTAGGGGCTGCTGCGGCGCGCCACGCGCCTGCCGCCGGCGTTGGCCACCCCCGAGCGCAGCGCGACCAGCACGGCGGCGCCCGTATAGAGAATGAACGCGACGATTACGAGTTCTCGCATGACAAACGTCGACATGGGGCATGTCTCCTGGGCGTGCTGCCATTTACGTTCGCGTCTTTTGCGTGGCGTGCCGGACACGTTGAAGTATGCCGCGCCGTTGCCGGTGTGCGGTTCTTCATCGTGACCCGGCAATTACGCATCCTGCAGCGTCTCCACGAGCCGCGCGGCCGACCCGTCCGACAACGTCATCCGCGTCCATCGACACATGCTGCCGCGGATCGGCACGACACGCGACACATTCGTGCCGGTATCGAATTCGACGCTCGGCGGCCCCGCATGGTCATGCCAGCCGAGCGTATCGAGCGCGGCTTCCATGCGGACGATCTCCGGTGTCGCGTAGCGCCACAGCGATGTGCCGAGCAGCATCGACAGCGGCTGCGAAAATTCGGCCGCGCGCGCCGGAGAAGAGGCAAGCAGGCGGTGCGTGAGGTCGCACACCAGATGCATGCGACCCGCGCCGCCCGCGACGAGCCGCGCGAGTGCGTGATCGCCTGCTGAATCGAGGCGCGCGGCGAGCAGCCGCTCGGCGGTCGCGCGCTCGTCGGGCGACATCTGCTGGAGGCCGGCTTCCCAGCGCGAGATCGTCGATTGCGCGACGCCGAACAACTCGGCCGCATGGCTTTGCTTGACGCGGTGCAGCGCCCGCCAGCGCTTGAGTTGTGGGCCGAGCGCGGATGGATGAAGCGACGGGTCATGCATGTCGATGCGCCTCTTTCTCGTGTCGGCCGGGTGCCATGACGGACAGGGTAGGCCTAGAACCCGGCGATTGGCCGGTCCTTGAGCGAAATAAGGGCAACCGGCAGCAGCAGGATCCCGCCCAGCACGAGCACGCCGTCGGCTGCCACGGTGACCGGCGTGGCCAGGATCCGGAGCCCCTTCGCGAAGGCGGACGGTGCTTCGTCGATGGCGACCGTATAGCGCTCGTTGAACGATTGCGCGGTGCTGTCCGGTTTCAGCGTGAAGCCCTCGGTGGAATAGCGCTTGCCGACGACGTTGCCGTCGAGTGAGATCTGGGTGCGGGAGGTTCTGAAGCCGTCGGCGGTTGCCGCCTGACGCTCGTCGTCCGGCGCATCCTTCGACAGAACGGTGCGGTACTGGCCGGTCACGTCGCTGCCGTCGACGCGGAAGCTGCCGAACGACGTGTGCAGCGATTTGCGGTAGCTGGCCGTCAGCACCGGGCGCAGCTTGTCCGGCAGATCGAAGATGTAGTGATAGCGTTCGCCCAGTACCACCAGCTTCTTGCCGTCTTTCGTGATCATGAAAGCGGAAACGTGCTCGACATAGGTTTCGTCGTGGTTTTCGTAGAGCGCCGGCGTGAAACAGCCGGACAGTGCGAGGCCGCTCAAGGCCATGCCGGCGGCCAGCAGGCGCCGGCGCGTGATCGATGTGCTCATTTCTTGTTGTCCCGTCTGGTGCGGTTCGGTTCAGTGGCTTTCGCCCTCGGAAGCCGGATTCTCGCGTATCCGCCGCGCGTTGTCGAACGGGGTCTCTGCCACGGCAGCAGTCGATGGCCGCCCTCCGTGCCGTACCGACAACGTTTTCGTCGCGCTTTCAACCGTCTCCGCCATATCTTATTATTCGGCCAGTGCGGGGGGATACCGGCCGCCAACGGTCATGTCGAGGCATGACGCGCCGGTATGAATTACCGCCTTTCGGCCGGTGTGTCGCACGACACGCGGTCGAAACGACAGGAAACGCGTGGCCAGCGCGTATCCCGAAAAAATGACGAGAGGGCGCGATGGTACGACTGGTCTTGCTGCTGCTGGGCATCGAATACTTGCGCACGCGCTGGCGCGGGCTGACCGTGCTCGGCTGGGTGTGGGTCGTCGCGGGCGTCGTGATCTTCGTCGATGCGCTCGACGGCGCGCTGCACTTCCCGATCCAGATCTTTGCCTGGCTGTTCCTGATCGAGGGGCTCGCGACGCTCGCGGTGGCGGGTAGCGGCGTCGGCGGGCAGCGCATCCTGCGCTACGTGAAGGGGATCGTGGTCGTGGTCGCCGCCGGGCTCGTGTTCGCGGGGCACCACCACGGCCATTTCCTGCTGTCGATGATCTTCGGCACGCTGTTCCTCGTCGACGGGCTGCTGCAGTGCACCGCCGCGTGGATGGTGCGCTATCGCCGCTGGAACGTCGCCTTCGCGTGGGGCGTCGTCGAAATCCTGCTGGCCATCTTCTTCTATCAGCCGTACCCGACGCACTATGCGGGCACGGTGCCGTACTGCCTCGGCCTGCTGCTGATATTCGGCGGGATGCACATGCTGAACCTTGCCGCGCGCGTGCGGCGGCTGACGCGCAATCCGGCGTTCGCGATTTCGCCGGCGCCGGCGCTTGCGCCGGATCTCGACGACGCGCGCGACCCGCCGCAGTTCGCGCAATCGGAATGGGACGGCCCGCCGGCCGACGGCGAGCATGCGCTCACGGTGCACGTGTGGACGCCGACCGGCACGTCGAAGGCCGAAGCGCAGCGCTATCCGGTGATCGACCGCTATATCGCGGCCGTGGACGTGAACGGCGTGATCTCGACCGGGCACGCGGCGCTGGAGTCGCCCGAAGGTGTCTATATCAGCCTGTATCCCGGCGTCGAAATCGATCGTTCTCCGGACGAATTCACGCGCATCCTGCGCGCGACACGCGAAAACGACGTGCCGGGCCTGTTCCAGCCCGACTATGCGACCGAGTCGAAGGCGTGGTGCCCGTCGACCGTGCGCGTGCGAATCCGCAACTACGATCCGTCGAAGCTGGATGCCTTCTGGTCGTCGTACCGGCAGAACGTGACGTACAACCTCACGTACCGCAACTGCTCGAGCACGGTATCGAACGCGCTCGAAGCCGCGCTCGACGGTGCGGTGTGGCGGCTGAAGGGGGCGCGTGCCGGGTGGGGCGCGTTCGTGCGGCTGCTGCTCACGCCCGAGCTGTGGGTTGCCGCGCAGATCCGCAAGCGCGCGGTGACGATGGCGTGGACACCCGGGCTCACGCTCGACTATGCGCGCGCGCTCAGCATGCTCGCCGATCCGCGGCCGTTCGCGTGGTGGAAGGTCGCGCGCTCGGCCGTGAAGGCGATCATGGTGTCGCGCCGCACGTGGCGCGAGCAGGATAACGCGGCGCTGTCGCCCGGCGGATCGGAGGCGGCGTCGATGAAGTGATCGCGTGCCGCCGGACGCGGGCCCGGCGTCACAGCAGCCGCCACCGTGCGGCCGCGCGATGTTGCCCGCCACGAGAACCCCCATACGCAAACAACAATGAACAAGACGAGAGCATTCCGCATCCTGATTCCCGCTGCGTTGGCGCTGACGAGCGCCGGCTTCGCGCAGGCGAGCGCGGACGAAGTGCCGCGCATGAGCAACGACGTGTACCGGACGTCGGTGTCGTTCTGCTCGAACGTCGCGGCCGCCGAGAAGATCGAGTGCCAGGGCGACATGATCGCCGCGGGCAGCCGGATCGTCGCGGCGATCGGCGGCCTGCCGCCGGCATCCGCCACGTCGATCGACGAAGGCGCGCGCAGCAAGCTGCCGGCGGCGGAGCGCAAGGGGCTCGCGCCGGTCGAGCCGGGCGCGATCGACAAGGACGACGACCTCGCCGGGCTCGCCGGCATGGTGCGCCTGTGCGACGTGTACGAATCGGAACCGGCGTCGCGCGCGCGGCATCACGCGGCGCTGAAGCAGCAGGCGCCGGACGCCGCACCGCGCGTCGAGGCGTTGCTGGCCGATGCGTCGACGGCGGCGCGCCAGCGCGTCAGCATCGGCGTGTGGCAGATCCTCGCGCTCGAAGGTCCCGAATCGATCACGCGCGCGTGCACGCAGCTGGGCGCCGGATCGTGAGCGACGGCGGGCCGCCGCGAGGGCGGCGCGCTTCAGCCGCGTGAGGTCGCGCACCGCGACGGTACGTGCCCGCACGCGTACCGCAGCACATCATTCGTCCACCTTCACATTCGTGCCACGTTGTGTCGGCAACAATCGCGGGCAGACATTCGACAATCTTGCGGCGCATCCCGCGACCGCAAGCCTTTTCCGAGGAAACGCCATGCTCAAGACGCTCGCCCGCGCCGTTGCCGCACTCGCCGTCGCTTCCGCTTCACTGCACGCCTCCGCGCAGACCAGCTACGACTACCTGTTGCTCGCCGCGTCGTGGGAGCCCGGCTTCTGCGCGTCGCACGACACGCCCGAATGCACGAACCTCGCCGGCACGTATGCGGCGACGAGCCTGTCGCTGCATGGCCTGTGGCCGAACAAATACGACGGCAACCAGCCGTTCTACTGCGGCGTGCCGCAGAACGACATCGATCTCGACAACGCACACCAGTGGTGCAGCATGGACGCGTACCCGATCAGCAGCGCGACCCGCAACTCGCTGTCGACGTACATGCCGGGTGTCGCGTCGTGCCTCGACAAGCACGAGTGGTTCAAGCACGGCACCTGTTCGAACTCGGCGACGCCCGATGCGTACTGGAACCAGGCGTCCGGCATGATCAGCCGGCTCGGCAACACGTCGTTCAACACGTTCCTGCAGGCGAACGCGGGCAAGACGGTCACGCGTAACCAGTTGCTGTCGGCGTTCGAAGGCGCATTCGGCAGCAATACGCGCAGCGCGGTGTCGCTGAAGTGCACGAAGACGAACGGCGTCAGCTACTTCACCGAAGCGTGGATCGCAGTGAAGACCAATGCGACCGCGCAGTTCCCGAGCGCCGCATCGCTCGTGACGGACGGCAATACGCAGGGCACGTGCCCGACGTCGGGCGTGTACATCGCGAAGTAACGGGGAAGGGGCGACGGCGCGCGACATCGCGCATGCCGTCGCCAGTCACGGCTTCGGCGGGATACCCGACCACAGCAGCCGGGCCAGTTCCGGCGCGTCGAGTTGCGGCTCGTGTGCGTCGATCGCGTCGGGCAACGCATGCCACGGCACCGCCGGATTCCGGTGATGCTGCAGATGAAGGTTGATGTGATACGGCCACACGAACACGCGGCCGATCCAGCCCGTGCGCCACGAATACGTCCAGTCGGCCCAGCCCGGCGTCGCATGCGGGCCGCCGCTGTGCTCGGCCATGCTGCGGATCTTCTGCAGCAGGACAGACAGCGTGAGCAGCGGCACGAACCACAGCGCCGCGACCAGCAGGATCGTTCGCGCGGAACAGGCCCACACGAGAAGCGCGACGATGACCACCCATATGGCCGCGGCTGCCTGGAACGGCCGGCCGAGCCGCGTGTTCTGCCCGCCCGCGCGCCGGAACGCGGCCATGTTGCGCACCATGTTCAGCACGAGCAGGTCGCCGAGGAACTGCCGCACGAGCGGCCATGCGTCGAGCGGCCGGAACCGCCACGGCTGGCCGTGATAGAGAAACTGGCGCTCCGGGTCCTGCGCGGTGCCGAGATGCCGGTGATGCGCGAGATGCAGCGGGCGGTAGAACTCGACGGGTACGAGCCCCGGCACGCCGATCGCGACGTTGATCAGGAAGTCGTTGAAACCGCGACGGCGCGTGAGGTGATAGTGGGCCGCGTCGTGATACAGGATGAACAGCGCATGCTGCCGCGTCGCGATGACGAGCACCGCAAGCGCATACAGGTACCACGCGCCGAGCGCGACGGCCACGCGGATCGCCACGACGATGCACGCCCATTCGAGCAGCGCGGCCGCGATCGTGCGCAGGTCGACTCTGGCGCGCAGCAACGCGAGCGTGAACGTGCCGGCCGCGAGGCCGATCGCGCTGCCCCATGCGACATCGGCGGCGCGATGCTGGCCGGTGGTCAGGACCGTCACCATCAGCAGCGCGCTCCACGCGACGAACAGCACCGCAGACCGCCGCCGCAATGCCAGCAGCACGATGGCGATTGCGACCGGCAGCGCAACGTGCCCGCTCGGCGATGCGGCAAGCGGCGAATCGATTCGTTGCAGCCATGCGATCCAGCTGTCATGAGCGGGCGGCCATGCGATGGCGGTCGGATGCAGCAGATGGCACACGAGGCAAACGCTGGCAGCGAGCGCGCCGGCGAAGAACGCCGGCAGCAGCCATGCGCGGCCGCGCCCGAGCCAGATGAGCGCCGGCATGGCGAACAGGTAACTGAGGTAAAGCGGCACGGTGCCGGGCAGCAGCGGAATCGCGCGATCGAACGCGCCCGCCGGAATGACCGTGACCGGCCCGAGCGGCAGGTGCGTGACGAAGAAGTAGAGCGCGCCCGTCACGACGAGATAGGTGACGAGCAGCAGCCATGGCCGGGCGATCGGCGCGTCGTTCGCATCCTGGCGGGAAACGGCGTTGGACATGGCGGGAGCGGGCGGGTAACGGGCTATCATAGCAAGCTGTTCAGTCTTGCAGGAGTAGCCGATGGAGTTGCGTGCCACCGCCGTCGAACGTGCGGCCCTGGGCCCGGACGACATCGACCGGATGTTCTCGTTGTATGCGGCGTCCTATTGCGACACGGTCCGTGCGCAGTTCGACCACGACCTCGGCGACAAGACGCACTGCATCGTGCTGCGCGACAGCGGCGGCGCGATCCAGGGCTTCTCGACGCTCAAGCAGTACGAGACGCGCTGGCGCGACGCATCGATCCGCGTGATCTTTTCCGGCGATACGATCATCGATCCCGCGCATTGGGGCACGCAGCATCTCGCGTTCGCGTGGATCCGCCACGCGGGCGACGTATGGCGGCAGGCGCCCGCCGTGCCGCTGTACTGGTTCCTGATCTGCAAGGGGCATCGCACCTATCGCTACCTGCGCGCGTTCGCGCGCGACTACGCGCCGCGCGCCGACAACCTGACCGCACCGTCCACGCAGGACCTGATGGATTACCTGGCCGCGAGCCGCTACGGGCACGCGTACGATTCCGCCACCGGCCTGCTGTCGTTCGACACGCCGCAGGGCCGGCTCACGCCCGCGCTCGCGGAGGTGCCGGCCGCGCACCGGCGGCTGGCCGACGTCGACTACTTCCTCGCACGCAACCCCGGCTACGCACAGGGCGACGAACTCGTGTGCCTGTGCGAACTGTCGGCGTCGAACCTGCGGCCGCTCGCGCGCCGGCTATTCGACGGCGCGTGAGCCGCGCGCATGCGAATCCGTCTCGCGCAACCGGTCGACAACGCGCGCATCCTCGATTTCCAGTCCCGCCATGCGATGCAGGGCAGCCTGCCGCTGCGCTTCGATCGTGCGCCCGACTACTTCGCGCTGCATCGCTGCCACGCGCCGCATCACGAAGTCTGGCTCGCGGAGGATGAGCGCGCGGCGCTGAAGGGGCTCGCGAGCCTCGTCGTGCGCGACGGCTATCTCGGCGAACGCGCGCAGCCGGTCGCCTATCTCGGCGACCTGCGGCTGATGCCCGACCGCCGGCTGTCGCGCGAGTGGACCGACTCGGTGCGCGAACGCTTCGCGACGCTGCGCGCCGACGCCGGCGTGCAGCATGCGTATTGCTGCATGATCCGCGACAACCGGCTCGCGGTGCAGTCGCTGGCACGATCGCGGCGCGAGAACCGGCTGCGTTTCGCGCACTGGCACGGCTACGAGAACGTGTCGATCTATGCGCAGCGCGGGCTGTCGTCGGCGCCGCGCAGCGTGCCGGGCGTGCGGATCGTCGATGCGCAGCCGCATCACGCGGACGCACTGCGCGCGTTTCTCGATGCCGAATCGCGCCGCCAGCCGTTCGGCGGCGTGTTCTCCGCGGACGAATTCGCGCGGCGGCTCGACACGTGGCCATCGTTCGGCCTCGGCGCGTTCCTGCTGGCGCTCGACGCGCACGACAACCTGCTCGGCTGCGTCGCGCCGTGGGATGCGGGCGATATCAAACGGATCGTGCTCGAACGGCTGCCGTTGCCGCTGCAGGCGGTCCGTGTCGCATTCAACGCACTCGCGCCCGCATTGCGCCGCCCGCGTATTGCCGCGCCCGGCGAGCCGTTGCGCGACGTCTACCTGACGCACCTGCAGGTGCGCGACCGCGATCCGTCCGTGTTCGCGGCGCTGCTCGATGCCGCGTGGCTGCGCGTGCGCAACAGCCATGCGCTGATGCAGTTGTGCCTGTACGACGGCGATCCGTTCGGGCCGGCGCTCGCGCGCTACTCCGCGGCGCGTACGCCGATGGATCTCTATACGCTGTCGACCGGCGAGCCGGCCGCACCGATCGACGGCCTGCTGGCCGGCCGCGTGCCGGGTTTCGAGATCTACCTGGTCTGAGCGCGCGTGACGTGCAGCAGGTCGGCGAACGCGAGCCAGAAGCGGCCCGCGTCGAAGCCGAGGCCGCCGAGCACGGGCTGGCCGTGGTCGAGCCGCGGCACGCAGACCTGCGGGATGCCGGGCATCACCTGGTGTTCGAGATAGAACTGCCCGTCGTGCGCGCAACCGGGACGATGCCCGTTCAGCCGCCCGTGATGCGAATCGAAGCGCGTGGATGCCTCGACGGACCAGCTCACGCCATGCACGAGATGCAGGTCGCGCGGCAGCGCGGCCAGCATTGCACCGACACGCGGATCGCGCCGGCTGCTGATGTCGCGCGTGCCGGCGTCGGCCCAGCGCGTGCGCAACATGCGGCGTGCGATGCGGTCGGGCCACGGCGCGGCCGCATGCGGCGGCATGCCGTGGCGGAAGATCGTGTCGACGATCGCGGACGGGCCGCACGGCGGCTGCATGAGCGCGAGGCCCGCGCAACGCGCTGCCAGCGCCGGATCGCCGACGAGCGCGGCGAGCGTGTCGATGCCGCCCTTGCTGTGCGCGAGCGCGACGAATTCACCGCCGGCCGGCAGATGCGTGCGCAGGTACGCACCGATATGCGCGCCCTGATCGAACACGCCGCGCGCGGAGCGCACGGGCACCGTCAGCACGCGATAGCCGGCCGCGCCGAGCGTCTGCCGCGCGCCGCGATTGCAGCCGGGCAACCATTCCGAGTACAGGCCGGCGACGAGCACGACCGTCGTTGTCAGCGGCAGGCGGGCGGTACGCCGTGTCCAGCCGTCGATGAATGCGTCGGTCCGGTCGAGGTTCGCTGCGGCCCGCGCGAACGGCGTCGCCGGATAGTGGCGGCGCCAGTCGTCGAACCCGTCGGGCGTCCACGGCGCGCGCGTCATGCGTGCGACTCCGGTTCCGGTTCGGGTTCGGCGCTGGCCAGGTACGGTTCGAGCGCGGCGCGCGCCGCGCGCAGTGCCGCGTCGCTGTCGAGACGATCGGGATGGAAGCGCGGCGAGAACCAGAACAGCCACATCGGCATCACGCGCGTGAAGATGCCCGGCGCGACGAACAGCCAGCGCAGCAGTTGCAGCCAGCCGCGCAGGTTCCAGGTCTGCCCGTCGACGGCGACGAGGCGGTACACGAAATAGATCAGGTCGATCACGAAGTAGACGGAGATCCCGAGCATGGCCGCGCAGCGCACGACGTAGCGCCGCGCCGCGTTCGGCATGGCCGCCGCGAACACGTCGAACGCGACCGTCTTGTGCTCGGTTTCCTCGATCGCATGCCAGCGCCACACGGCCGCCATCGTCGGGTCCGCGCCGTCGAGGATCGCCGGGTCGCTCAGCAGGCGGTGCGCGAGGATCGTCGTGTAGTGCTCGAGGCACGCGGTCAGCGCGAGCCGCGTGACGGGCGACACCTGCCGCGCGGCATTGCGCTGGCGTTTTTCGAGCAGCGCTTCGAGCGCGTCGACCGGCACCCGCTGCGACGCGAGGCGCGCGTTGTAGAGCCGGTGCACGCGGATATGCGACGCTTCCTGCCGCACGAACGCGTCGACGTCGGCCGCGAGCGATGCATCGCCGCCCACGTGGTCGCGAAACGGCCGCACGCTTTCGATGAAGAAGCGCTCGCCGAGCGGGAACATCACGGAAAACGCGTCGAAGAAGCGCGTGACATGGCACGTGCCGCGATACCAGAAGCGCGGAATGCGTTCGTCGATCGCGAAGCGCACGTCGCGGGCCGGCATGCGCGACGCGGGGCGGTCGGCGGGCGGACGGCGAAACGGCCGCATGCTAGTTCCGCCCCGCCAGGGACGGGGCGCGGGCCGTTACCGGCGGCTGACGCATCTGTTGTATCCTCCCGTGCAAACAACCGCCATTCCGAGCCATGAACCGACCGAGCGCGCAAGCCGCTGCCGCGCAGACCCGACGTTACGACCGGGCGAACCTGCTCGTGCTCGCGCTGCAGAGCGTGGTGTGGGCCGGCACGCTCACCTGGCTCTCGCATACCGGCGTGGGCGCGATCAAGTGGTTCGTGCTCGTGCCGTTCTGCCTGGTGATGCAGGGCGTGTTCTCGATGATGCACGAAACCTTCCACGGGTTCGGGCATCGCCGGCCGATCGCGAATTATATGATGATGTGGTGGGCGTCCACGATGTTCGGCGCGGCCGCGACACTCATTCACGTGAACCATCTCGGCCATCACGTGCGCAACCGCACGCGCGCCGAGCGCGCGGATTTCGCGACCGCGGACGAATCGCTGCTGCGCAAGCGCATCGAATACTACGCGGCGATCCTCGGCGGCATCTGGCTCGGCAGCTTCGTCGGCAGTTTCGTGCTCGCGCTGGTGCCCGGCCGCACGATGCAGCGGCTCGCCGCGCGCGGCGACGACAACACCTACGCGGCCGCCTTCAAGGAATTCACGACGGCCGACTTCCGCCGCATCCGCTACGAAACGCTCGCTGCCGTCGGTGCATGGCTGCTGGTCGGCTTGCTGCTCGACTGGTCGGTGTCGGCGGTGCTGGTCGCGTATGTCGCGTTCGCGTTCTCGTGGTCGTCGCTGCAATGGGTGTACCACATGCGTACACCGCTCGACGTCGTCGAAGGCACGTACAACATGCGCGCGCCGACACCGGTGCGCTGGCTGCTGCTGAACTTCAACTACAACCTCACGCATCATCGCCGGCCCGCATTGCGCTGGCAGGACATGCACGCGGTATCGGACCTGCGCGAGACGCGGCCGCTGTGGTACGGCTGGCTCACGATCTTCGCGCCGCCGCGCCGGCTGCCCGACGATCTCGCGCAACTCGACAAGACCTATTTCTGATGGACGCTTCCGCCCGCAGCCTGGCCGACGCATGGCGCACGTTCGCGCGCGCCGCGCAGCCGGACGTCGATCGCTGGCAGGCCGGCCTCGACGCACCGGGCGACACGCAGGCGCAGCGGCTGACGGCGCTGCTCGCCGCGAATCGCGATACCGCATTCGGGCGCCGGTTCGGCTTCGACCGGATCGACAACCCCGCGCAGTTCCGCGAACGCGTGCCCGTGCATGCGGCCGCCGATTTCCTGCCGTGGCTCGATCGCGTGTCGCACGAAGCGGAACCGGTGCTGACCGCTGAGCGCCCGGTGTTCCTCGAACGCACGAGCGGCAGCACCGCGCGCCAGAAGCTGATTCCCTATACGCCCGCGTTCCTGCGCGAGCTGCAGGCCGCGATGATCGTATGGCTGGCCGACATGTACCGCGCTTGTCCGGCGCTAGGCGAAGGGCGTGCGTACTGGTCAATGTCACCGCCGCTGCAGGCGCCCGGTGTCGCGCCCAACGGGATTCCGGTCGGCTCGGCGAGCGATCTCGACTACCTCGGCGACAGCCGCGCGGCCGCGCTCGCGTCGACGCTGCTCGTGCCGCCGTTGACCGGTAACGCGGCGACGTGGCGGCGCGAGACGTTGCGTGCGCTCGTCGCGGACGAAGCGCTCGCGTTCATCAGCGTATGGAGCCCGACCTTCCTGACGAGCGTGCTGCGCCCGCTGTTCGATCGCGACGATGCCGACGGCGCGCGCGATCTCGCATGGGTTGAAGCGTCGCTGCCGGCTGACCGCCGCGCGGCGCTGCGCCGTGCGACCGAGGAGGGCGATTGCCGCGCGCTGTGGCCGCGCCTGGCCGCCGTGAGTTGCTGGCTGGACGGCCCGAGCCAACATTACGCCGACGCATTGCGCGTGCGGTTTCCGCAGGTGCAATGGCTGCCGAAGGGGCTGTTCGCGACGGAAGGCGTTGCAAGCATTCCGTTCGGCACGGGCGAAGGTTGCCCGCTCGCGATCGGCAGCCACTACCTTGAGTTCGTGCGTGACAACGGCAGCGTGTGCGACGTCGAAGGGCTGCGGCCCGGCGAAGACGCCCAGGTGCTGCTGACCACCGGCGGCGGGCTGTATCGCTATGCGCTCGGCGATCGCGTGCGCGTGGTCGGCATGACTGCGCGCACGCCGCGCATTGCGTTCGTCGGGCGCGCGGCGGCGAGCGTCGATCTCGTTGGCGAGAAGCTTGATGAACGGATTGCGGCCGACGCGCTGAATCGCGTACGTGCGCAGTACCGCGAAGCCGCCGCGTGCATCGTGCCGTGTGTTGCGAAAGAAGGGCTGCCGCATTACGTGCTGTGCGTTGCCGGCGATCTCGACGCTGACGCGGCCGACACGATGTGTGCCGTCGTGGAAGCCGAACTGGTGCAGGCGTTCCACTACGCGCACGCCCGCCGCCTCGGCCAGCTCGGCCGGCTGCGCGTGCGACGGCTGGGCCAATCGCCGGAACGGCTCGGCGACCTGCTGCAACAGGCGGCCGAACGGGCCGGCATCCGGGCGGGCGACGTGAAGCCGTGCGCACTCGTGACGCGGTTGCCGGTGGCCGACGCGCTGCTTGCGATGACGAATGAATGACGCGATGAACGACATGATCGAACCACGCGGATGCGGGCACGACTGCCCGTCGCGCGATGCGGCCGGTGCACATGAACATGCTGCGCCGGCCGATGGCCTGCACGAGCAATGGTTCGTCGCGTGCACCGAACGCGAACTCCCGCGCGACAAGCCGCTCGGCGTGCGGATCCTCGATACGGGCATCGTGCTGTTCCGGCAGCGCGACGGCCGGATCGCCGCGCTGATCGACCAGTGCGTGCATCGCGGCACGCGGCTCTCGGCCGGCAAGGTCGACCGCGACACGCTCGTGTGCCCGTATCACGGCTGGCGCTACGATGGCGAAGGGCAGGTCGTCCACGTGCCGAGCATCGACGGCACGCAGCCGACCGGCACGCCCGGCCGCTATCCGTTCCGGCAGCGCACGCTGCCCGTGCAGTTGCTCGACGGCCTCGTGTGGGTGTATCTCGGCACCGGCGACCCGTCGGCGCGCACGATCTTCCGGATGCCGTTTTGCGACGTCGCGCCGTGGCAGTCGTACTTCATGGTCAACACGTTCGACGGCGACATCGCGATGCTCGCGCAGAACTTCATGGACGTGCCGCATACGGTTTTCGTGCACGACGGGATTTTCCGCAGCAGCCGTGGCCAGGCGATGGAGGCGACGGTCGCGATGACACAGGACAGCGTCGCCGTCACGTATCACGACGGCGACGACAAGATCGGCTTCTGTCTCGACTGGCTCACGAACCCCGATCGCGTGCCGCTCGCGCACGTCGACCGCTTCATCGCGCCGAACGTGACGCGCTGCGACTATCTGTGGGGCGAACGTTCCGGGTTCCTGATCGTCAGCCAGATCACGCCGATCGATACACGGCGCTCGCGCGTCTATACGTACATCGCGTATCGCTTCCGGCTGCCGCGCTGGATGCTGCGCGCGCTGCGGCCGCTGCTGAACCTGTACACGCATCTCGTGATCCAGCAGGACGTGCGGATCATGCGCGCGCACCGGCAGGGCCTCGACAACGCGCCGGGTTTTCGTCCGCACAACGTGCGTGCCGACATCGTGCATGTCGCGATCGACCGGCTGCTCGATGCGGTGAAGCGCGACGAGCCGCTGCCGGCCGCGCAGTGCGGCGAAAAGGTGATGCGCTTCGAGCTGTAGGCGCCGCGCCGCGCAGGGCGTTCAGTGCTTGGAGCCGGCCTGGCCGGGTGCGGGCGGCGCAAATGCGGTGCCGTCCATCAGGTAGCGGTGCACGGCCGGCAGATGCTCGAGCGCAAGTGCCGGATACGCGTGATGCACCTGATGAAAGCCGATGTTGCGCGGATACAGCACGAGCTTGCCGATCCAGCCGAACGTCATCGTGCGTGTCATCTGCCAGATCGATTCCGGCGCGCGTTCGTCGATCTCGACGTGCTGATGTTCGAGCAGCACGCGGTTCGCGTTCATGATGCCGCCGACGATCCACGGCAGTCCGTAGTACGTGAAGAACGGCAGATCCCAGTGCACGATGGCCGCGATCGCGAGCAGATAGCCCGCGCAATGCGGCAGGTCGACACGCGCGCAGGCGATGACTTCAGGGTGACGGCGCAGATCCTGGCGCGAGCGGTCCTGCATGAAGCCGCGCGCATACCACGGCCGGAACGCGGGCCACGCAAGCGCGAGCGGCGCCATCAGCGCGCGCAGCGGCCACCAGACCGGCAGCAGTGCGCCGCGCAGCATCATCACGCGCTGCACCCAGCCGCCGCGTGCGGCCAGCCGGTGCAGGTACGGATCCTCGGCGGTGCCGACCGCACGATGATGGCGCAGGTGGTGATAGCGCATCGCGGCGATCGACGAACCGATCGTCCAGCCGGCGAGCGCTTCGACGAGCGCGAGCGGCAGCGTCATGCGCCGCATCGGGAGATGGCAGGCATCGTGCAGGATCACGCCGAATGCCTGCAGCCGGCCCGCGATCAGCAGCACGGCCACGACATAGACGAACGGGTTCGGCACGAAGCGGATCGCGGCCCAGCACAGCAGGATGCCGAGCCAGTCGATGCACGCATAGCGGACGAGCCGCCACGGCCGCGCGCCGGCTGCGAACGGCAGCGTGCGGTTCAGTTCGGCAGGTGTCGGCAGGGCGGATGGCGTGAGCATTCGATGAGGTCGGGCGTGCCGTCGAGGGCACGCATGCAGGCGTATCGGTCGGGAATATACACCGGATTCTTCAGACGACGAGGCGCTGCGTTCAACGCGCGGCGCATGGCTTGCCGAACCATCGCATCGCCGCGTGCGCGGCTTCGTCGACGGTCAACGCATCGTCACCGGCCCACGCGACGACACCGTCGGGCCGCACGAGCACGGCGCGCAATCCCAGCCGGTCTTTCGCATCGCTCGCGAGATACGCGATCCGGTCGTGCCAGCGGGAGGCCAGCGCCTGCAACGGCCTGCCTCCATCGAAGTCCAGCAGCACACCTTTGCCGTGCCTGACGTGTTCGCCGAGCCGCGTTCCGTCGACGAATTCAAAATCGGGCACGCTGCGGCCCACGAGCAGATGAGCGCCGCCGAGATCGTACGCAACGGATACGCCCCACACGCGCTCGGCGAAGTACGTCGCCCCGTCGCGCGTGTCGACCAGATCGCGGACGATCGCCTCGAGTGCGCGCGAACTCCGGGCCGGCCGCATCAGCGCGACCTGTGCGCGCGACCAGTCGAGCACGCGGGCACCCACCGGGTGCCGCTCGTCCGCATAGCTGTCGAGCAGGCCAGCCGGCGCGTCGCCGCGGATCGTGGCGGCCAGCTTCCAGCCGAGATTCATCGCGTCGCCGAGCCCGAGGTTGAGCCCCTGGCCGCCGAGCGGCGAGTGGATGTGCGCGGCGTCGCCCGCGAGCAGCACGCGGCCGTTGCGATAGGCGGTCGCCTGGCACGCGCGGTCCGTCCACGTGGTGGCGAGCCGTAGCGCCGTCAGCGTGACGCCGATGCCGGACACGCGACGCAACACCGCCTGCGCATGGTCGAGCGTGACCGGCCCGCTCCGGTGGAACGCGCCGCCGTCGAATTCGACCATCGCGATCGTACCGGGCGGCGTGTACGTATACATGCCGGTCGCGGTGTAGTGACGGCCGGGCGGCAGTGTGCCGGAGTCGGCGAGCTCGACCTCGAGCGAGTAGCCGGTGAATTCGGGATCGGTGCCGGCGAACGTGAAGCCGCCCGCCTTGCGGACCATGCTGCGCCCGCCGTCGCAGCCGACGAGCCAGCGCCCGCGCCACGTGTTGCCGCCTGCGTGCAGCGTCACCGCATCGTCCTCGTCGGACTGATCGAAGCCCTCGACGCGGATGCTGCGCCGGATCTCGACGCCCGTCGCGCTCGCGCGGGCGGCCAGCGCGGATTCGACGCGTTCGAGATCGGTCGGCATATGGGTAGCGGCCGGGCCGGGCAGGCGGTACGGCCATCGGGACGCATCGATGCGGTCGTGGAAGAACGGGATGCCGGCGAAATGCCCGCCCGGACGGCGCGACTGCTTCATCCAGTGCGCGGTGTCGTACGCGCCGGACGGCATCGCGATGTCGTCGAGCAGGCCGCGACGGTGGAACGCTTCGATAGTGGGCGCCGACAAGCCGCGCATGCCGAACGGCAGCCGCTTGAGCGGGGAGGCCGGATCGCCGGCCTGCTCGACCACCAGTACCGACAGGCCGGTAAGGCGTAACTCGCAGGCGAGGAACAGGCCGACAGGGCCGGCGCCGGCAATCACGACATCATGGGTGACGGGCTGAGTCATCGAGGGCTCGGTTTCCGGCCGGGGCGGGCCGGTGGCGGTAGGAAGGGCAGCACCTGACGGGTGTCGTGCGCCACGAGTGGGCATCTTGTGGAACGGCGTTCCAGTGCGAGATATTGGAACGTTGTTCCAGATGTGTCAAGCTACCGCGCATGGCAACCAAAAACCGAACCGAGCGGCGCGCCGACGCGCTGTCGAAAGAGCGGATCATCGACGCCGCGATCGAAATCCTCGACAACGAAGGCGAGGGCGCGCTGACGTTTCGCGCGCTTGCCGCGCACCTGGCGACCGGAAGCGGCGCGATCTACTGGCATGTCGCCGACAAGCACGACCTGCTCACTTTGGCCGCGGATCGGGTGATCGCGGGCGCGATGGCGGATGAATCGAAGGCACCTGATGGCGACGCGGCGGACGCGATTCGTCGCGTCGCGTTGCGTCTGTTCGATGCGTTCAGTGCGCATCCGTGGGTAGGTGCGCAGCTGTTCCGCGCGCCGTGGCAGGACGCGGTGCTGCGGATTCTCGAAAGCGTCGGCGGGCATCTGCAGGCGCTGGGCGTGCCTGAACCTGCGCAATTCAACGCGGCATCGGCGCTGATGCACTACATCTTCGGGCTGGCCGGCCAATACGCGGCCGGCGCCCGCCTGCATTCGCGCGATCCGGCGCAGCCGGAAATCGTGGCGACCGTCGCCGACCGGTGGGCGCAACTCGATCCCGCGGCGTATCCGTTCGTGCGCAAGGTGGCGGCGCAACTGGCAGCGCACGACGAGCGCGAGCAGTTCGTGGCCGGTATCGACCTGATTCTGAAAGGGATCGGAGCGGCCGGGTAGTCGTTATCCTGCGGGCCGATTCGGGTGAAGCCGTTGGCCCGTCACGCTCGTGCGACTGCTTGATTACTCGAGCAGCTGCAACGCGTCCGCGAGCGACAGCACCGTCGTGCGCGATTCGAAGGCGGTGGAGAACAGGTGCTCGTGGACCACCGGGTCCGGGTCGTAGCAGCAGTCCTTGACCGTGTACAGGCGGAAGTCCGCGTCGCTTGCGTGGGCGATCGACGACAGCATCACGCCCGTCGACGCGATGCCGACCATGATCAGCGAATCGACACCTTGCTCGACGAGCCGCGCCTGCAGATCGGTGCCGAAGAACACGCTGGCGCGGTGCGCGACGATCAGCGGCTCGTCGGGCTGCCGGCCGAGTTCCGGGCACGGGCCGTCGTTGATGAAGAGGCCGAGCTGCTTGATGCCCTGACCGTTCTTGTTGCGTGGGCTGACTTCCGGATAGCCGGGGCTGAACCGCAGGTTCGCGAACCAGACGCCGATGTCGCTGGCCCGCGCCGCGTCGCATAACCGGCGTGTATTGGCGAGCAGCGCGGGCGCGACCGACGGAAAGAGACCGAGGATGTCGGTCTGGTAATGCATGACGAGCAGCGCGGTGCTTGACGGCACGATCGCGGGAATCGGCGCGGATGGGCTGTCGCCGGGAGTCGTGCGGGGTGCCGTTGCGATATCCGGTGCGTGTTGCCGAGTCATGAGCGAGGGTCTCCGATTGCCCGCGGGGAATTTCAGCGTCCCCGATTTGTACCGGAAAATCGGGGCGCTTGCCGACGCGATTTTCGTAGGGGTGTTTTACCGCGCCGCGCGGCGGCCCCCGTCATCCCGGCGCAACGTTTCGTCGCGGCCGCAATATACTGGCGTGCGCTTGATCGAGCCAAGGCTGGTCGAGCTAGTGCGACGCCGATGCCGATAGCCGGCCGCCGCTGCTCGCCGCTGCCGGCCTGCGTGGTCGCGCGGATCGTGCCCGAAGCGGCAAGGCCCGGCGCGATGCCATTTCATGTCACGTTGCGCCAACACGAGCTACACGTCATGCCAGTTACCGGATTCAGTCACTACAACCTGCGGGCGGATCGGCCGACACTCGATTCGCTTCGCGATTTCTACGTCGACATCGTCGGCTTGCAGGAAGGGTTTCGACCGCCGTTCAAAAGCTTCGGCTATTGGTTGTATGCAGGCACGCAGGCCGTGCTGCATCTGTCGGAAGCGCGGCCGGGCGAGTCGCGTCCTTCGAATGTTGCCAACACGTTCGATCATGTTGCGTTCGCCTGCGCAGACGCCGACGAAATGGCGCGTCATCTGACTGCGGCCAACGTGGCCTTCACGCGCGCGCACGTTCCGCTCACGGGCCAGGTGCAGTTTTTCTTCCGCGATCCGGCCGGCAATGGCGTCGAGTTGAATTTCGCGCAAGGCGAGTGAACGAGCTGATAACAATGACCCGATGCCACTTCGGCGCTCGACCTGGTGGAAGGGAACTTCATGGCGGTGGTGCATATCGTTTTCGGGGCGCAAGGTGCCGGCAAGTCGACTTATGCGCGGACGCTCGCCGCCGCCTCCGGTGCGACGCGTTTCTCGATCGACGCGTGACCGATCCGCCGAGGGGCGACGACGCTATCGCGTAGCGGCACCTTTGCGGTGATGCCGACCATCTTCTGCGCTAACGCGCCAGGTCGCAATGCATCTGCAGGCTTTCCGTTGCGTTGCGGTGAATCTGAAACCCGTGCCGCATCAGCGCGGCCCGGATCTGCGCGAGGGCAGACGCGCAGCGCCGCACACGGCGTTGCTGCCAGGCAGGTGGCGTGAATACGCCCAGCGGCAACATCCGCACGCGCCGGCCGTTCAAGCTGAATGAAACGTCGATATGCGTTCCATCGATATCGTGTCCGTTGCTGCCGAAAATATCGGCCAGTTCGTCGCGGCGGGCGGGATAGAGCAGGCGGAACGCGCCGATTCCCAGTGCTCGAAACTGACGGCGGGCTAAACCGAGCCTGGACGCCCGTGGCTCGTAGCCGCGCGTCAGGATCAGGGTGATCTCTGCGGGCAACTCGGTCTGGATCGTCTGCAACTTGCCCAGGGCATGCGTATCCACGCGGACGTGTCGCGCGGGCCAGCGCGGCCGGATCTGAACGCCGGCGTGAACACCGGGCGTCAGCTTGAGCAGGTTCGATTGCATCGTGAGTATCCGTGGTCGCAATGGGCCATAAGCGACGGCCATTGCAGGGTAATTCGTTCATTCAGCGTGGCGGTGCGTGCGGATATCGACTGGCGCGGCCGTTGCCACGGGGCAATCGTACGTGGTACCGACACGCGGGCAAGCTGAACCGCAGTACGGGGGCTGCCCGCCGCCTCGTCAATCACTCCCGAAGAGCGAGAGACTGCCGTCCTGCTCCCTCGATACCGTGACCCTTGTCCCGCGGCGTAGTTCGTGGCGACCCACACGTTGGTCGACGGCCAAGGTGCAGGTGAATCGTTCGGATCCGTCGAATTCAAATGGCCCTGCGTCACATTCAATGCCGAAGTCTTTCCGCGCATGAGGCAGCTCTCCCGAAATCGACGGGGCACCGGTGCCCTCGATTGCGATTGTCTTGACGTCGATTCCGGCGGGAAGATCGACTTCGCGGTTTCGAAACCCGGAGGCAAGCGTGCAGTCCACCTCGTCCACCAACTTTTTGAAGTCGAAGGATGCGTGCTCCCGACGGTGCGTGAATGGGCCGGGTGCACACTCGATTCCGTTGAACGATGCCGGTTTCGCAAGCGTTCCCCAGGCAAGGTAGCTCGTCTTGTTGTCGATGCGGGACACGAGGAAGTTTCCGCTCACGGTCAGCCCGAGAAGCGGCGTGTTCGACGGGACGGTGCCGCTATGGACCGAGTGTGGCGCATCCTGGTCCAGGACAACCGTCGATCCCGGCGGGAACGTCATCCCGTCGAATACCGTTGTCCGTGTGACGTGGTGGGTGTACCAGGCGCTGACTGCATGGCCATAGCCGTCGGCAATTGCACGATTGTTGAACAGTGCGACAACCTGCACGACCACCAGGGCGCAGAGAAAGACGACGCCGCGTCTCCAGGCTTTATGTGCGCGAACGCGACCGATCAATCCGATGGCCGCGACGATCAGCGTGAGCGGTATGGTGACGGCAAGCGTCAAAAAAAGCAGGATCGCCAAATCCGATATCCCGTACAACGCCATGATCGAGTCTCCGGTTGATCAGTTTCTGCCGCGATCCATGTTGAAGTGCTGTCGGTGCCGCCTGGATCCGGGTGTCGGGCAGACGTGCAGCGAGCATCGCTTATGCGTCGGGGCTGCTATTGGAAACACTCTAATCCGGACCGTTCGCCAGGCGTGGTCTGCTTATCCACGGCCTTCTTGGTATGCCAATGGCGCCACTTTTTCGGCCGAATCCGACGTATCCGATGCCGCCGCCTCAATAAACCGACCGCCCCGAACAAGGCGTCAACCCCTCCAGCACCAGCGTCCCGGTACTCCGGCAATCCAAACGCGCGTCGAAGTCTTCAATTTTTGAAAATCAATCCGCTCATATATTGATTCAAGTCGCGGAAATCTTTGACTGTCCAGGCGTGAGGCGGCAGTTTTACACCATTCTCCCGCAACGTTTTCGGAATCAGGTCTCCGTTCGGGCGAAGTATGACTGACGAGACAATCACGCCCGGATAATCGTTGAGTCGCTTTTTGAAGGCGGGCGTCGTAAGGTCGGGCGTGGGCGGGTTGCTTTTGTTGGCCAATGGTCCGGTTCCTCGGGCATCTGCGCCGTGGCACATCGCACATCTCGCCAGGAAGATCTTTTTCCCGTTATCACTATCCGCGAAGGCCGGTGATGTTTGAGCAAGCAATGCTATTCCCAATGAAGCGACGGCGAATATTTTCATTTTTGGTGTTTTTTGTTGTGTGAACCGCTACATGCCTCTGTGGGGTCGGTGGTTGCCGAATGGCGAGTTCCCCATTGAGCGCATCGATATACACCTGTCACCATCTGCTCCAGATCAGGCACGCCCAACCCCGCCCCCTCAAAAAATCGACCTTCCCGAATAAGTCGTCAACCACTCCAGCGCCAGCGTCCCTGCCAGCGAGTTCCCGTTCGCATCGAGCCCGGGCGCCCACACGCACACGGCCATCTCCCCGGGCAGCACCGCGACGATCCCGCCACCGACACCACTCTTCGCCGGCAACCCGACGCGATACACGAAATCACCCGCCGCATCATAGGTGCCACACGTCAGCATCAGCGCCGACAGCCGCTTCGCCGAACTCGAATCGACGATCCGCTCGCCGGTCACCGGCGCGACACCGCCGTTCGCGAGGAACAGCGCGGCGCGCGCGAGCTCGACGCAGTTCATCGTGATCGCGCACTGGCGGCAATACGCATCGATCACCGTGTCGGGCGGCATCTGCATGTTGCCGAAGCTCGCCATGAAGTGCGCCATCGCGCGATTGCGCTCCGCGTGCTGCAGCTCCGACTGCGCGACGCGCGAATCGTAGTCGATGTCGTTCGCGCCGATCAGCCGCCGCACGAATTCGACGAGCGCCGTCTCGGCCTTCACGAAGCGGCGGCACAGCACGTCGGTGACGACCAGCGCGCCGGCGTTGATGAACGGATTGCGCGGCTTGCCGCGCTCGCTCTCGAGCTGGACCAGCGAGTTGAACGCGTTGCCGGACGGCTCGCGGCCGACCCGTTCCCACAGTTCATCACCCAGCAGCTGGAACGCGAGCGTGCACGCGAACAGCTTCGAGATGCTCTGGATCGAGAAGCGCTCGTACGCGTCACCGACCGTGCAAACGTTTCCGTCGAGCGTCACGACGGCCATCCCGAACTTGTCGGCGGGCACTTTCGCGAGCTCGGGAATGTAGTCGGCAACCCGTCCCTGGCCTATCCAGGGGGCGAGTTCGGTGTGGATGCGTTCGAGGATCGTCTGGTAATTCATCAAGTCAGGCGGGTAGGTGAGCAGCCCGGATTCAGGCGAGCCCGTATGGAACCGTCCCGGCGCCGATTCGTCAAGCGCGGACGATATCGCGCCCTTATTTTCAAGACCTCTAAACAGGCAATCGGCGGGCGCAGTATCATGCGGTACGTTTCGGCCAATGGCCGGCGTCCGGCACCGGCCGGCGCCGCCGCGGCTTCCCCGATGATCCGACCGCTGCCCATGTCTTTTCGCATCCTGCTCGTCGAAGACGACACCCGCCTGTCCACGCTGATCGCCGGCTACCTGCGCAAGAACGACTATGAAGTCGACACTGTGCTGCATGGTGACGCCGCGGTGCCGGCGATCCTGTCCATTCGTCCCGATCTCGTCATTCTCGACGTGAACCTGCCGGGCAAGGACGGCTTCGAAATCTGCCGCGAGGCACGCAAGCAATACGACGGCGTGATCATCATGGTGACGGCGCGCGACGAGCCGTTCGACGAACTGCTCGGCCTCGAGTTCGGCGCGGACGACTACGTACACAAGCCGGTCGAGCCGCGCATCCTGCTCGCGCGGATCAAGGCCCAGCTGCGCCGCGCGCCCGCGCGCGCGGTCGAGAGCACCGCGCCGCAGCCCGAACGCTACGCGTTCGGCAAGTTCTCGATCGACCGCACCGACCGCTCCGTCGTGCTGCCCGACGGCAGCACGCCCGACCTGACGTCGGCCGAGTTCGACCTGTTGTGGGCGCTCGTGTGCCACGCGGGCGAAGTCGTCAGCCGCGACGACTTGATGCTGCAGTTGCGCGGCGTCGAATTCGACGGCCTCGACCGCACGATCGACGGGCGCATCTCGAAGCTGCGCCGCAAGCTGCGCGACGACGCGAGCAACCCGCAGCGGATCAAGACGATCCGCAGCAAGGGCTATCAATTCAGCAAGCACGCGTGGGAATGACGCGACGTTCGTACGACGCCGTCACGTTCCGCGCGGGCCTTCCATCCGCCGGCCGGGAGCCGAGATGATCCGACGAACCCGTTCGCACCCCGATGCACCGCCGCTGCCCACGCTGCGCTATGTCAAATGGCGCTGGCTGCATTTCCGTCGCGCGTGGACCGATACGCGCGCCGACCGCATCCCGAGCTGGTCGCGTCTTTACGTTCGCACGTACCTGCATCTGCTCGGCCTCGTGCTGCTGACCGCGCTCGTGCCGGCGCTCGCGCTGTGCGTCGAATTGTCGCCGCAGGTCGTGTGGCATGCGTTCGACTCGCTGCCCGGCGACATCTGGATCGTGCTCGTATTCGTGTTCGCCGCGCCCGCGCTCGCGGCATACCGGTGGATGCGGCCTGTGTGGTCGGATCTCGTGATGGTGCGCGAGCGCGCGATCGACTTCACGGGCGGGCGCTTCAACACGCGCGCGCGCGAATCGCACAGCGTGATCATCGGCCCGCTCGCGCGGACGCTGAATGCGCTCGCGATGCGCATGGAACGGCTGATCGCCGCTCAGCGCGATCTGACGAACGGCATTTCACACGAGCTGCGCACGCCGCTCGCACGCGTGCGTTTCGCGCTCGAAATGCTGCGCGAACCGGCTTCCGCGGCCGAATACCAGGCGGCGCTCGAGAGCATCGCGCAGGACGTGACCGAGCTCGAGGAGCTGATCGACATGAGCCTCACGTTTGCACGGCTCGAATACAGCTCGCTGCAGTCGAACCTCGAGATGACGGCGCCCGTCGCGTGGTTCGAACATCAGGTCAGCGATGCGCAGCTGCTGTATCCGGAGCGCGCGATCGAGTCGCGCATCGCGATCGCATCGGACCTGCGCGTGAAGATGGACCGGCGGCTGATGTCGTATGCGATGCGCAACCTGTTGCGCAACGCGAGCAAGTACGCGAAATCGCAGATCGTCGTCGGGATCTCACTCGTGCACGGCAACATCGGGATCTTCGTCGAGGACGATGGTCCCGGCGTGCCGGAGAGCGAGCGCGAGCGGATCTTCGACGCATTCGTGCGCCTCGACCGCCGCACCGGCGGCTATGGCCTCGGCCTGTCGATCACGCGGCAGGTGCTCCATGCGCACAACGGCCGGATCGCGGTCGTCGATCCGGTCGAGCTTGGCGGCGCGCGCTTCGAGATCAGCTGGCCGGTCTAGCGCCGCGCCGCGCGGGCCCTCAGCCTCGACGGAAACAGCAGCAGCACCACTGCACCACAGCCGCACGCGCCGGATTCGAGCGCGCCGCCGGCTTTTCCCGCCGCACCTTTCCCGTTTCGACACCTTCCTGCACGGCAATCGCGTGACGATTCGTTTGGCGCGCGTACGCGCTTTGCATTACGATTGCAATTGCAACTATATGGGCCGGCCGATCCGTGACAGCGGAGGCGGGCGGCCCGCGATGCAGCAGCGAAGCCGGGGCCGTCGCGATGGCCGCCCCTTGTTCATGCATTCCTGTCCGGGTCACACATCATGCGGCTTTTGAACATCGTGTCTTCTCCCCGCGGCGCCAGGTCGGCTTCGATCGCGGTCGCCCAGGCCTTTGTCGATGCGTACCGGGAGACGGGCGCAACGATCGACGTCGATACGCTGAATGTCTGGGAGGAGGACTTGCCGGACTTCGACAGTGGCGCGATCGGCGCCAAGTACAAGGGCGTTGCAAACGCGCCGATGGATGAGGCGGAGCAATCGATCTGGCGGCGTATCCAGTCGCTCGTGAAGCGCTTTCAGGACGCGGACCGGATCGTCGTCGGCGTGCCGATGTGGAATTTCGGCTATCCGTACAAGCTCAAGCAACTGATCGATCTCGTCAGCCAGCGGAACATGCTGTTTGCGTTCGACGGCAACGCGTACGCGCCGCTGCTGGAGATTCCGCGCGCGCTGGTGATCCATGTTCGCGGGCAAAGCCGGGAACCCGGCGCGGGCGCCGACAACCCCGGGTTCCGGCATCAGGCCGACTACATCGAATTCTGGCTGCGGTTCATTGGCGTGAGCGAGGTCAGGAGCCTGACCGTCGAACACACATGGGGGGCACGCGCAAGCGACAGCATCGAACGGGCGCAAGCCCGCGCGATCGAGATGGCCGCGGAGTTCTGACCCGGGCGCGCGGCGCGATGGAGACGCGGACGCCGCCGAAGCGGCATCCGCGCATGCTCAGTACGTGCGGCCGAGCTGCAGGTAGAAGTTGCGACGGCCGCCGGGCGCGAGCGCCACGCCGATGTAGACGGGCCCGAACGCGGTCGACAGGCTCGTGAAGAACGTATAGCTCTGCTTGAGCGCGCCGCCGCCGATCTGCTGGCCGCTCGACCAGACGTTGCCGACTTCCGCGCTGGCGCCCACCGACAGCGCCTTGATCGGCGACGCGTTGAACGTCATCAACTGGTTCATGTAGGTCACCTGCGCATACGCGAGCTCGTTGCCGTTCAGTTGGTCGGCCGCATACGCGGACAGATGCTGGAAGCCGCCGAGCGTGAAATTGAACGCGTTGATCAGGTTGGTGCCGCCGATGCTCTTGCCGCCTTCGATCGTCGCGCTGACGCTGTGCCGGCCGAACTGCTGCGCGACCATCGCCTTGCCGTAGATCTCGGTGTAGGGCGCGTTGTTGATGCTGTCGTCGAAATCCGACGCCAAGCCCCCGTTGCGCGACACCAGCGAGCGTTCGACGCGCAGCTCGGTGAAATAGCCTTTGCGCGGGAACAGCGGATCGTCGAGCTGGTCGATGACGAGCCGCGCGCGTGCGGTCAGCGCCTGCGACGTGAAGCTGGGCCACAGCAGCTGCTGGCCGCTGCCGTCGTCGAGCGGCAGGTTGTAGGTCGGCGAGCCGTGCCCGGTCACATAACCGATACCGATCCGGAAATCGCCGAGCCGCCCGATCGGCAGGCCGAGATCGAGCCCGGCGCGTGCGGTCTGCATGACGTACTGCGTGATCTTCACGTTGCCGCTGTCGTCGTACAGGTTCGCGTAGCGGCGCTGGTATTCCGCGTACGGCGACAGATAGACGCCGTAAGCCATCGACAGCGGCTGGCGGAACTCGATGCGCGCCGATTGCAGGTCGCTGCCGATCGTCGTGTCCGCACGGAACTCGAGCCCCGATTCGGTGAGCCACGGCCGCCGGTAGCCGACGTGCAGGCGGAAGCCGCCTTCGTCGGTCGAACTGCTCGACATACCGAGCCCGAACAGCAGGAAGTTCGGCCCCCAGTATTTCTCGCGCGCGTCGATCTCGAGCACGTTTTCGTCGCCGTGGCTCACGATCTGCTGCGTGACGCTCTCGAAGTTGCCGCCCGTCGTGAGTCCGAGCAGATCCTGGCTGACGGTATCCGGGTCGTAGGTGTCGCCGGGTTTCACGTGCAGCGCGTTGCTGACGACCTGCTTCGGCACGCCGCCGGTGGTCTTGATGTCGATGCGCGTGATCCGGATCGGTGGCGGCAGCGGCTGCGCGTGCGCGGACCGGTAGGCCGCGTACTGTTCGGGCGTGAGCGCGAAGCGCTTCAGCTTCGGCAGCGCCGCGGTCGCGGCGGCTGCGCCGGCGGCGATCGCCTGCTTCGCGTTCTGGAAATCGGTGAACGCGAGCGAGCCGAGGTCCGGCGTGAGCAGCACGTCCTGCGCGTCGAGCTGCTTGCGCTGCGCGGTCACGTTCTGGCGGATCAGGATGCCGACCATCTGCTGCATCACGTCGGCGGGCGACGCGAGCGCGTCGAGCGGGCGCAGTTGCGAGCCGATGTCGACCGCGACCACGACGTTCGCGCCCATCTGCCGCGCGGTATCGACGGGCAGGTTGCTGACGAGCCCGCCGTCCACGAGCGCGCGCCCGTTGATCTCGGCCGGCGCGAACAGGCCCGGCATCGCCATGCTCGCGCGGATCGCGAGCGGCAGCGAGCCGTGGTCGAGCACGACCATCTGGCCCGTCTGCAGGTCGGTCGCGACCGCGCGGTACGGAATCGGCAGGCGGTCGAACGGCTGGTTGGTCGGCACGGCGGCCGTCCAGCTCGCGAGCAGCGCCTGGAGCCGGTTGCCCTGCACGAGGCCGACCGGCGCCTTCACGCCTTTCTTGCCGAAGCCGAGCGTCAGCCCGTTGATGTACAGGCGCTCGTCCTCTCGGCTGGTTTGCGGCAGGTCCGCGCGCTCCGTCACGTCGAACGCGATATCCGCGAGGTTGACCTCCGACAGCCGCTTCTGCATCTCGCCGGCGGCCATGCCGCTCGCGTACAGGCCGCCGACCACGGCGCCCATGCTGGTGCCCGCGATGCAGTCGATCGGGATGCGGTTGTCCTCCAGTACCTTCAGGACCCCGAGGTGTGCGTAGCCGCGCGCGCCGCCGCCGGACAGCACGATACCGATCGACGGGCGGCCGGCCGGGCCGCCGTCGGCTTCGCAGGTGTGCGCGGA